>JARGOI010000487.1 GCA_029212275.1 Thalassolituus sp. | reverse complement strand
GACGCGGCAAAGGCCGCAAAGCAGGGCAGTATTATGGTCCGTTTCCTAATTCTGCTGCCGTCCGTGAAGCACTAAATTACCTGCAACGACTTTTTTTACTGCGTTCGTGCGAAGACAGTTACTTTAATCATCGCAGCCGCCCCTGTTTGCAATACGAGATTAAACGCTGCTCGGCACCTTGTGTCGGCTTGATTAGCCAACAAGATTACGATCGAGACATCCAACGCACGCGATTGTTTTTAGAAGGTAAATCTCGTGAGCTGTTCGCCGACCTTAATGAAGCAATGGAAGCGGCGTCGCAGCAGCTTGAATTCGAACAAGCGGCGGAGTTACGCGACCGGATTGAATTTTTACGTCGTATTCAAGAGCGTCAAAGCGCCGAATCTGGCGAGCAAAATACTGATATCTGGGCCTTGGTCGAGTGGCAAGACATTGTTTGTATTCAGCGTTTAACAGTGCGCCTAGGCAAACTCAATAACTCGCAAAGCTATTTTCCCAAAAATGACGCCGGCGAAGATAACGATGCGTTACTGCAAGGCTTTATCGAACAGTTCTATGTGGGTAATCACAGCGGCGATAGCTTGCCTGACACCTTAGTGGTGGATTTAGAAACTGAACAAACCGAACCTCTGTTGGCGGTGCTGCTAACGCGTGGGCAAAAGCTGAAGCATCAGCGCGGACAACGAAATGAAGGGCGACAATGGTTGGCAATGGCTACAGAGAATGCTCGAACATCCATTCAGAGCCGCCTTTCCGGGCATCAAGCGGCATCGTCTAAACTTAGCGATGTCGCCAAGCTACTGAGTATGACGGACGCACCCAAGCGTATAGAGTGCTTTGATATCAGTCATGCGCAAGGCGAGTCTGCGTATGCCTCGTGCGTGGTATATGGCAAAGAAGGCCTGGATAAGTCACGTTATCGTCGCTTTTCGGTAAAACATGTCACCAAAGGCGATGATTACGCGGCCCTAGAGGACTCTGTACGTCGACACCTAACTCGAATGCTCGAACAAAATGACTTACCCGATTTGCTGTTGATCGACGGCGGCAAAGGTCAGGTGAATCGAGTACAAACGGTATTAGAGGCTTTGGATATCAAAACCACCTACTTACTGGGAATATCCAAAGGCACAACGCGCAAAAGTGGTTGGGAGTATTTGTGGCGTCCCAATGATCCGCGCCCGCAAAGTCCAGACGCACACGACGACGGTTTTCGGCTATTACAATTAGTTCGCGATGAAGCTCATCGATTTGCCATTACTGGGCATCGAAAAGCGCGCGCAAAAAGTCGAGGGCAATCAGGAATTGAAGAATTACCTGGCGTTGGGCCAAAAAGACGCAGAGAGCTTTTGCTTCATTTTGGCAGTCTGCGTAATATGCGCGGGGCACCACGTGAAGAATTTGAAAAAGTGCCGGGCATAAGCTCGGCTTTGGCAGCGCGAATTTTTGCGACACTGCACGGCGAAGAGCAGGAGTAGTAACGCTTGATGACATTACCGAACATGTTGACGCTCAGTCGAATTTTTATGATCCCGCTAATGGTCATCTTTTTTTATTGGTTAGGAGAGACCGGTCGCATACTGGCTGCGCTGGTATTTGCTATTGCTGCCATTACCGATTGGTTTGATGGCTACCTAGCGCGCAAACTGAATCAAATGTCGGCACTGGGCGCGTTTTTAGACCCTGTGGCGGATAAGTTGATTGTCTGCGTGGCGTTGGTGCTATTAGCTGGCCACTATGCCGAAACCTGGTTAACCATTCCTGCGATGATCATTGTCGGTCGGGAAATTGTGATTTCCGCACTGCGTGAATGGATGGCGGAGCTTGGCCGTCGTGCCACAGTCGCGGTCAGTCATATCGGTAAAATTAAAACGACCTTACAGATGATTTCTATAGGGGTGTTGCTTGGTGCCCCATCGGGTTCGTTGCTGGAGGATATAGGTGTTGTTGCCTTGTATGCGGCAGCGATTCTTACGCTTTGGTCAATGGTCGTGTACTTAAAGGCTGCATGGCCTGCATTACGAGAATAGTTGTGCTATTAGCGACTAAGAAAGTTAGCTGAGTCGCATTTTGAAATTGCTCAAAAATTACCCTAAGTAACTAAAAAGTAAGAAAAAACTTGACTACTTCGTCGCCTTCCTTAAAATGCGCGACACGAATGCGGGAATAGCTCAGTTGGTAGAGCACAACCTTGCCAAGGTTGGGGTCGGGAGTTCGAGCCTCCTTTCCCGCTCCAGTTTAAAGTCATG
>JARGOI010000486.1 GCA_029212275.1 Thalassolituus sp. | reverse complement strand
GCGAAGAAATACCAGAGCCCAAAACAAACACACCAGCAGGGCAAATACTCCGAAACACAATACCGAATAACGCCAGCTACCTAAGGACATTGCCAAGCCCAAAGTTGTTAACGCAGCTATCGCAGAGCCCGCATGCATACCCGCGACCATGGCCGAAGAGAGTCTGAAACTGTATTTGGGATAGCGTTTTTTTATCACGCTTTGCAGTGATGTTTGGGTTAACGCCATGCCCGAGCCGACGATGGTCATTACTGCAAAAAGTGCGATATGGGTATCACCGACGACCGTCACGGCACTGAGCGAGCCGATCAGCAGTAAGCCTAAAATCACAATTCTTTCGGGCTGAAAGCGCTCCAATAACCAAGGCATCAGAAAGCTAAAAATTCCCGATGCGAATTGCGGCAGGGTGGCTAATAAACCCAGTTGCCAGTACAGGCTGCCCATGTCTTGTTGGATCAGACCTTGCAACGGACTGACCGAAGTGAAGCCAATACGAAGTGTCAGGGCTACCAGTAACACAAACATAACACCCACGACCATCCTACTATTGATCAACACGCACCTCTCACAAAACAGGCATTACAAAACAGGTCTTACAAAATAGGACTCAAATAATAGAGTGGAAAGTACCACAGATCCGCATGCTTTAGAGCGCCGGACAATAAGTTAGGCCAAAGGAACGGCTTAGAAAATACTCGACCATGTTTAAAATGAGTCATTGAATAGTTTCTAAATGACTAAATATCAGAGAGAAAATTCATATTTTACTTTATTATCTGCGCAAATTTTTGATTGTCTGACTGAGCTCTGTCGACTGTTTGTCTGAAATTAAGGTGAGCTTTAAATGATTGAAGTAATTATTCTCGCGATTGCACTAAGTATGGATGCCTTTGCTGTATCAATCGGTTTGGGTTCGAAACACACGAAAAAAACCTCCTCACTTGCGCTGATGGCGGGGGTGTATTTTGGTGTTTTTCAAGCCTTAATGCCCTTGATTGGCTACATGGGCGGTAAAGGTGTGTTTGGTTGGATTGAAGCGTTTGCACCGTGGATCGCGTTTTTCTTACTGGTGCTGATTGGTGGCAAAATGATCTACGAATCTATGTCCGAAGGCATCGAAGAAGACATTGCTAAAATCACTCACAAAGTGATGCTAGTCCTTGCGATTGCGACCAGTATTGATGCTATGGCCGCTGGTTTTTCTCTCACTATCCTCGACGTTAATCCATTCATTGCCTGTGCCATTATTGGTGTCACAACCTTAGTGTTCAGCTGGGTTGGCGTTTTTATTGGTTCCAAAAGTGGCACATGGTTGGAAAGTAAAGCAGAGCTGTTTGGTGGGATTGTGTTATTGCTCATTGGTGTGAAAATGCTGTTTATATGAATAATGTCTAACCAAATATAAAGAAGAATAAACTTAGTTGATAAAGGGAATTGCAATGCCAATATTTATTTTATTTATGTTTTTTGTCAGTCTACAAGCGTCCGCGGGGATATATAAATGGATTGATGATAATGGAGTGACGCACTTCAGTTCGACCAAACCTGCTGAAGTCATCGACGCAGAAAACGTTCAAGTTTATGGTTCAGCAAACAGTTCGAATGCTAATCAAATATCTAACGACAACGATAGTGATTTTAAGTATGAAAAACCTATATCCGATGAGGCTCAAGATGTAATGAATTCGGTGAAAGAGTATGTCTCAACAGTAAGAGACGAACCTAAGGTTTTGGATTGCAATGCTGCTGTAAAATACGCAAAGAGTGACTTGGACTATTACATTGAATCATTAGCAAAAAATAGAGATGATGGGTATGTATCTTCATCTGATTATAAAAAAACAGCGGATTCGTTAGGTCTTTTTCGAAAGAAAATAACTCTGTCGCAATGCAATAGCGCTTCTGGAGATGTTCGAAGATTTTATATTTGTCTATCAAATGGTCAGAGTAATATCGTTGCTTGTGCTAAAAAATATAATATTGAATAGTGCAAAAGTAGAAAGTGTGTTTGATAAAGCTTGCGGCTGAACATTTGACCTACAATGTTATAGTGACATTCACCAAACTGATTGTTCTATCAAATTAACTGAGGCGTTAAATGAATTGGGATCGTGATGCATTGATTGAAGAGTTAGGTGCATTTGATTGGACCTTAACCGATGCCCCTGCGGGACCTCAGTTGCTGGCTTACCGTCAACATTATTCGTTGAATTTTGATGCTCTTTCGCCAGTGCCGTCACATCACGCTGG
>JARGOI010000040.1:10535-12507 GCA_029212275.1 Thalassolituus sp. | reverse complement strand
GATCTTATCACCCGCGACAAACTGGGTATGCCCGAGCAAGCCTGCATTGGCGGCTATTTTTTGCATACCGAAACGGGCGAAGTATCGGCTATAAAAGCTCAAGCGGTGGTATTAGCGACAGGCGGTGCCAGTAAAGTCTATTTATATACCACCAATCCCGATGGAGCGTCTGGTGATGGTATCGGTATGGCATGGCGTGCTGGCTGTCGCGTCGCCAACATGGAATTCAACCAATTTCATCCAACCTGCTTATATCATGCCCAAGCGAAATCATTCCTGATCACCGAAGCCGTGCGCGGCGAAGGGGGTCGTTTATTATTACCCGATGGCAGTCGTTTTATGCATCGCTTTGATCAACGCGAAGAGCTTGCACCACGTGACATCGTCGCTCGTGCCATCGACCACGAGATGAAACGACTTGGGGCAGACTGCCTCTTTTTAGACATTTCGCACAAACCTGCGGAATTTGTAAAAGAGCACTTCCCCACTATCTATGAACGCTGCCTAGAACTCGGCATCGATATCACCAAAGACCCAATCCCTGTTGTACCTGCCGCGCATTACACCTGCGGCGGCGTTGTGACTGACGAATTAGGGCGCACCGATATTAAACGTCTTTATGCCGTTGGCGAAACGTCACACACGGGCTTGCATGGCGCCAATCGTTTGGCCAGCAACTCATTATTAGAGTGTGTTGTGTTTGCTCGTTCTGCTGCTGAACATATCGCCTCTACAATTGATACAACTAGATCTTTAGAATTGGTACCAGATTGGGATGCATCACAAGTGACTGACTCCGACGAAAACATTGTTATTTCGCACAACTGGGATGAGCTACGTCGCTTTATGTGGGATTACGTTGGCATCGTCCGCACGACCAAACGATTGCTCAGGGCTAAACATCGTGTGCATTTATTAAGGGAAGAGATTCAAGAATTTTACAGCAATCACAAAGTCACCAACGACTTGCTTGAGCTGCGCAACTTAGTCGATGTTGCCGAAGTCATTATCCGTTCGGCATTGTTGCGCAAAGAAAGTCGCGGCCTGCATTACAGCACCGATTACCCAGAACCATTGCCGCGCGCATTCGACACGGTATTAACACCAAAATACATCAAAGAGTTGGGAGAAATGTAGTTCGCGATGCAGTAAGCAGTTTCGATTATTCTAAAGTGAGCCGTACAAATAAAATTTCAAAAGACGAAAATCCTCGGCAGTATTGACACTGTCGGGATAAATACTCAGTACTTGCCAAGGCCAAAAACCCCACACCAAGCGTAAATAACGATTTTTCCTAATACTGCCATTGTGCCAACGAACCGGCATCGGACCATTACCCTGATCAATCCACCAGCCGTTGTCATTAATGCCTATTTTACCAATTGGTTTTGATCCATGTATTCGTTCTAAAGATCTCAATACGCTTAAAAATGCCAACATCTTAGGAAGTTTGCGCGTATTAGGTGTGTTTAGAGTAAGCGGACGCCAAGTAATGAAAAGCACTATAATGTTCAGCACAAACATACTTATCACAATCAGCCATTGCCACTTGCTTGGCGGCAACAGATTCCAAAATAAAACCAGCGTCACCAAAGCCAAAACAGAATTTAAGTAGGCTTTAGTGAAAGATGGTCGGATGTACCATTCAGCCGCGTTGGCGTGCATGCGCCCTTACCATTTCAACCATGCGAGATAGTTCAGCGTCTTCTGCTGGTGTGTGCTCTAAAAACCAAGTAAATAAATCTGGATCTTCATAATTAAGCAAACGTCGGTACAATGCTTGATCGTCACTTGAGAGAGTACTGTAGGCTTCTTCTGCAAATGGCAACAAAAAAACATCCAACTCCAACATGCCGCGACGACTGTGCCATATGGCGCGTTTCGCATGGGGATCGGCAGACGGTATCGAATCGGTCATCTTGAATTCCTCTTTATGTAGACCCAAATCAGGTGTAGCTCCAAAGTAGGAGTA
>JARGOI010000040.1:0-10435 GCA_029212275.1 Thalassolituus sp. | reverse complement strand
GTAGCTCCAAAGTAGGAGTAAACCCAATTGAGGGGTAAATCCGAACGGGTATGAACCTAAGTTCGATGCCCAGATCAAACGGCATAAATTATAACAGAGCTGGTCATTACAGTTCGAGATAACTCACGTATTTGTCACGTTACACAGCGGAATTGTTTATGTTTAACACTCAGTCAAGCGATCAACTCAACCAACAAACAGCGTTAGATCGAATTCAGCTTTCAGACTTTGCGCTCATCCATATAAGTGGACCTGACAGCGAGCGATTCCTGCAGGGACAGATTACATGCGATGTGGCAAAAATGTCTGAGCACCAGTGGCAAGCAGGCGCATGTTGTAACGCCAAAGGTCGCATGGTGGCGAACTTCATTATTGTTCGTCGTGGCGAAGACTTTTTTATTCGCTTACCCAGTGAACAAGTTGATGTGTTATTGCAGCATCTAAAAAAATACGCGGTATTTTTTAAAACGACTTTATCGCCTTCGACAAAGTATCAGATTTTTGGTCTGCTCCCAGCAAACGCTGCCAATGAAACTCAAAACAGATCAATGTCCAACGCTCTTGTGCCAAGCCCCCTTTTGCCGCGAACCTGTGAGTGGCAGCAAAAGTCTTTGCATCTTCAATGGCCAGACGGCCGTGAGGAATTGTGGGAAGTTAGCAAGCAAACTCTCGCAGATGTTAATTCGCACTCTGAGCAGATGAACCCTTGGCGCATTGCAGACATCCTAGCGGGATGGATATGGGTAACCCCAGTCAGTACAGAAAGTTGGATTCCTCAACACATTGGTTGGCAGCATTTACATGGTATTAGTTTCAGTAAAGGTTGTTATACCGGCCAAGAAGTCGTCGCACGGTTGCAATACTTAGGCAAAAGCAAACGTAACGTATTTTACACTCGCGCCGAAACACCCTTGCCAGAGGTACTCACTCCCGTTGTTTCCTGCCCAGATGATGCGGCCGTTTCCTCAAAAGCAAAGACAATTGGCGAACTGGCCGCCGTTTGCGGTCAACACGCCTTAGCGATTCTAAGTGTCGAAGAAGACACGTTAGAGACAAAATGCGAAGAAATTCCGCTGCATTTTCAGCGAGTCTCCTATACTGAAGAGAAATGAGAAACCTAGGGCACCTCTTAATAATGCAGTGGCGCCCAACTTCTTTAAAGGATGCCAAATGAAAGACCTAATTCTCCAAGTAAAAGACGACATCTTGGGGCAAATAAAACGCGACGAAATGGTCTTACCGACGTTACCGGAAATCGCGCTAAAAATCCGCGAAGTCGCGGAAGACGAGAATACCGACGTCGATCATCTAGCTAAAGTAATTTCCTCAGATCCAGCCATCAGCACACGACTACTCAAAGTGGCCAATAGCCCTCTTTTCAGAGCCAGTGAGTCGGTCACAGATCTAGAGCGTGCGATTAGTCGTCTCGGCATCAACAAAACTGCGAATATGGTGGTTGGTCTTGCAATGCAGCAGATGTTTCAGGCCACGAATGAGCACACCGATTTCCTAATGCGTCAGTGCTGGAGCCGTTCAACAGACATTGCTTCTACCTCCGCTGTGCTAGCACGTCATTTTACTAAGATTCATCCAGAGCAAGCGATGCTTGCTGGGTTAATGCATCAAGTGGGAGTATTGCCACTGATCACTTACGCTGAAAACAACGATCATTTATTGCAAAGCAGAATGGTGCTCAGCGCTGTCATCGAAAAGCTGCATCCGGCGCTAGGTGGTTTTGTTATGCGTGCATGGGGATTTTCTGACGACCTAGTGCGTGTTCCGCGAGAATATCTGAAATTTGATCGAGCACCAGAGCAAACGGATTTAACCGATATTGTGCAAGTGGCTACGTTACAATATCACGCAGGTACAGAGCATCGTCTAGGCAAAATAGACCGAAGCAAAGTGGATGCTTATAAACGCCTAGGGCTTAACATTGAAGACAGTGCCGATCTCGCACGTCTGGACGAACTGGCCGAAGACACACATAATGCCCAACAAGCACTGCAATAATCGTCAATGCGCTGAATACTCGAAGCCACCACCGTAACGCACACGCCAAGTAAGTACAGTTGTCTCAATTCTAACAACAAGACCTTGGCTTTATTTATTCTAAAGGCCCAGTTCATAAGGCACTGTTGATAATGCTAACCCTTATTTTAGCGCCGGTCATGCTCCTCACCATTGCCGGTGTGTTGTATTGGATAACCACAGCCACGCAGCCGTTCCGCGTTCGTAGACTCAAGCAGATTGCACAAGAGAACGACTATGAATATCAACGCTGGCAGAGACTGCCTGAGCCTTTAACGAGAGAAAACTTTCTCTCGTTGGCATTGGCAGAAGCTCGCTTCGTCGCCAACTGGATAGAACATCGCACCGTATTTGATGAACACACAACATTTCCTAATAAAACCCCTTTAAATACCGCAGACCAAAACATCGTCGCATTTGATCTCAGCCTAGTCAGTGCCGACGGCCTGCAAAGCCAGACAATGATTGCTATTGAATGTGGCTTGTTAGCAGATCTTTCATTTACCCTGAGTCAGCGTAAATGGTTGCGCACCGATCTTTTTGAACAGCTCAAGCAATCCAAACCCGCACTCATCCCTCTTTCCGAGCAAGATTTACCAACACCACTTGTTGGTTGGTGTATTGAGGCTTCTCGTCCTCATGCTCTCAGAAAATACTTAACAACCGATGTCTGTAATTGGCTTTTGGCGCATAAACACCTTCACATTGAATACGCAGCTGGCATGCTTATGATCTGCAGTCCCAATATGATGATTGATCCCGATCTATTGCCGGATGCATTTGTAGAGGTTCACATTCTTTCTGAATTATTAGACCCGGAAAATAGCAAGCTGCAAAAGTAGCTACTCAAACCCAGCCTCAAAAGTAAGCCTTTTATACTAATCAGGAAATTCATGAAAATAACGACGTTACTTCCCTTGCTGGCACTTGTTAGTAGTCAGTTGTTAAGTGGATGCAGTGCCAAACAACAAGATGATCTATTGCAAACCATTACAGAATGGGGACGTGAACATTCCGATCTGACGTTGCATTCGGCTCAAGCAGAAGATGTAGAAATGTCTTATTTAGAGCGACGCAGAACAGGACCAACCTTGGTCATGCTGCATGGTTTTTCGGCCAATAAAGATACCTGGTTGCATCTAGCTGCCGACCTACCTGAAGACTACACCTTATTCGCACCCGATTTTGCTGGCCATGGCGATTCATCGATAGCAGCCGATGGAAACTATGATTTAGAAAAACAAGTCGAAAGACTCCATGCCTTGCTCGAAATGCAAAATTTAGAACAATTTCATCTTGCAGGTAATTCTATGGGAGGCGCCATTGCGACCCTATATGCGATGAAATACCCAGAAGAAATCAAAAGCTTAATATTAATTGATGCCGCGGGCGTTGACGGAAAAAATAAAAGTCCTTTCTTTACTATGCTAGAAAAAGGAGAAAATGTACTTATTGCGACGGATAAAGAAAGCTTCGAAAGACGTATGGATTTAATACTGGAAAAGCCGCCCTTGATCCCTTGGCCGATTCGACCCGCATTAGTGCGCATGACCATTAATAACGCAGAGATTAATAAAGAGATATTTGCCGACATGATGGCCACACGCGAACGCTTAAAAGGTGAAGACTACCGATTAGCCATGAGCAAAGAATTAACCATGCCAGTGCAGATTCTTTGGGGCAGTGACGATCATATTTTAGATGTTTCTGCGGTCGACGAATTTAAACGTTATCTACCGCAGGCAGAGGTCGTCATATTTGACGGCATTGGCCATGTTCCTATGGTAGAAGCACCAGGCAAAACTGCAGATGCCGTCACCGATTTTGTCGGACGACACCTATAAATTTGTAACATCATCCGGATACACCACTCTACACACATTATTAGGAAGTTTTATGAACAAGTTAGCTCGTGCGATGGCAGTGATTGATAAATGTCCTAGCAGTATGAGAATTTGGCTACGCTCTGCCATTATTGGACGCATCATTCCTTTTGCTGGTACTGCATCCAGTCGCTTTATTGAATTAAATAATCATACCTGTGTGGTCGCTATTCGTAATAAACGCAAAGTTGGAAATCATATCGGTACTTTGCATGCCGCGGCCATGGCGTTAGCCGCAGAATCAGCGACAGGATTTGTCATGGGAATCAACGTTCCCGACGATAAATTAGTAGTAATTAAAACAATGAAGCTGAATTATCTCAAGCGTACCAACGGTGACCTAACCGCCACGGCGACACTAACCGATGCACATATAAAAAATATTTTAAACGACGAAAAAGGCGAGATTACCGTACCTGTGGTTCTTCGCGATGCAGACAATAACGAAACCGTGACAGCAGAAATGACGTGGGCATGGACACCCAAACGCCGTTAATCCAAAGGTAAGATTCGAATAATAAAAAAAGAGGCTCATTAGCCTCTTTTTTTATTGCATGATTCAAAGATTAAAAAATCAGAGATTCACAAATAACTTTGCCCTACTCTATTAAATCTTTCTCTTTGCGCGTCAAATTGTATTTACGCATTTTCTCAACAAGGGTCGTGCGACGAATACTTAATTTTTCCGCAGCGCGTGCCACCACACCGTTAGAATCGTCTAGTGCTTGTTGTATTAACGAGCATTCCAAATCTTGAATGTACTCTCGTAAATCCAAACCGTTCACCGGCAATAATGCGGGGCCATCGATCCCGACCAAACCCTCACTGTGTGTCACGTCATTGAGTGCAGGCGGCGAATACTCTTCCTCACCATCATCAATATGACGGAATTTCTTCGGCAGTTCGTTCACACCTACCACACCATAAGGATGCAGAATCGCCAAACGTTCCACTAAGTTTGCTAACTCGCGCACGTTGCCATGCCAGTCATGACGACACAACGACATAATCGCTGCAGAATTAAAACGTATGGAACCACGCTTTTCATTTTCTAAACGAGAAATTAATTCATTCAACAACAAAGGAATATCTTCTACGCGTTCACGTAATGCTGGCATATCGATAGGAAATACATTCAATCGATAGTACAGATCCTCGCGGAAGGTGCCCTCTTCGATCATCGTTTCGAGATGTTTGTGGGTGGCAGTAATGATACGAACATTGGTTTTGATGGTTTTATTACTGCCCACGCGCTCAAAGGTATGCTCTTGCAACACCCGCAGAATTTTCACCTGCATGTTGAGTGGCATATCGCCGATTTCATCTAAAAACAGAGTGCCACCTTCGGCCATCTCAAAACGCCCAGGACGGCTGTTGATTGCCCCCGTAAACGCACCTTTCTCGTGACCAAACAATTCGCTTTCCAATAGTTCGGCTGGAATAGCACCACAATTCACTGGCACAAACGGCTTTGTACGGCGATGAGAGTGATAATGCAGATTTCGAGCAACAACCTCTTTACCCGTACCCGATTCCCCCTGAATCAATACACTGACGTCTTTATCAGCAACCTGCATAATCATTTCGCGCACGGTTTGAATATTGCGACTGGTGCCTACCAAGCTGCGAAATAACTGCACTTCGCGACGTTCGCCGCGGTTTCGATTGTGGGTAAACTGCTCGCGGAAAACTTGGCAACGATGCAAACTGTCCAACAAATTGTTATAGCTAGGAGGCATGACCAGAACAGCCAAGATATTGCGGCGCAAATTTTCTGTCACAGACACTGGAAGATCTTCACTGCCCGCATACAAAATCGGCAGACCTTTGTCCCAATCAATCAGACGTTCAACCAAAGTGGAAAGTGAGACGGTGGTGGCATCACCAATGATAACTGCGCTAATGCCTGAGCTGTCTTCGATATACTCAGAAGCAGCCGCACGCCAGTCCTTAGAGCCACAAATAATGGCTTCTTCACCCAAAAAATCCAAAATGACTTTTAGGTCGCGACGACGCTCAACGTTGTCGTCGATTAACAGAATTTTGATTTCTCTCCACATGAGTAGACTCGTATCCTAGTATTGATAAAATTTATTAGAAAATTAGGGACTGCATCGAGTTGTTTTATCTAATTGTTCTGTCTAATTATTGTATCTAATGATTCTATCCAAATTTCCATCGCTGGCGCGCTCGAAACGCTTTTCGCGATCATCTACACATCATCACTTGTTCGCGTACATCGCAAACGCATGACAATCGCCATTCAATTGACTTTGCTTATATGAGTTAAGTCACTAAATCAGGATAAGTCAAACTTCTGACGTTAAAAAATTTACTAGACGCATCATAGTAGAGACCGGATAGAAAAACAAAAAAATAAGACAATTCAAGCCAAATGGTTGAATTGCCTTATTAATACAGAGAACCAATGATTCTTCAGGAAACCTGTTGAATCAATTAATTGATACGAGCGGTGATCAAGCAGAGACATTACCGGATAAACGAACCTCTTCTGGATTATGATTGCTATTGGATGAACTAGAAACGCCATGCACACTTTGCAAGTAATCTTGACGAATACCATCCCAACCAGTCTTCACTTGCAGCAACAACCCCATGACTTCGTCAATCATATCTAAATCATTGCGATTTCCAGCCTCCAAAGTACGACGAATCATATAGTCATATAAACCATCGAGATTGGCCGCAAGAACTCCACCTTGGGTGTGATCTAAACTGCTTTGTAAGGTTTGCATAATATCATTCACTCGACTCAACAAACGTGACTTTTCAGCAAAATCACCACGCTGAATAGACCCCTTTGCTTGCGCCATGCGAGTTAACGCACCTTCCATTAATAACTGTATTAAGCGATGAGGATCCGCATCCAACACCTCAGAGGTCGTATTCACAGATTGATACTGCTTCGCGCCCGATTTATACATAAACACCTCTCAAATAAAATCAGTGGCCAGATTTTGTATTTGCCACTCACCGTTATATCGACCAATAGGTTGACGGCCAAAAATTGATTTTCTTTAGAGAATTATTTGGTAACAAATTGTAGTTACAACGTCTTTTGTTCAAGTTTTAAGCGGCAAGCCTTTGCCGACTGGCCATCTTTATTGATTTTCAAACAGAACACACTTTAAAAAAACCAATAAAATCAGAGACTTAAAAAATGGCACAAATCCTGCTGATGTCCAATTACTGTGAATAATATTCGAGAGGCCAGCCATGGCTAACGTACAACACCATTCAGAATTGCAAGCGTTTACGCAGAGCGATCATAAAGTGCTGATTGAATCGGCCAGTCGCAGCTATGCCAATGCGACGCGAACCAATAATCAGCCGATGCTGGAACAAGCGGCCGAATTAGCATTTCAAGCTTGGCAAGCAAATAATCGCTATATTCCCGGCATTAATTTAATCGCACGCATTGCCATGCACCGTGGTCGTATCAACGAAGCCCAGCATTGGATAAACCAAGGCCTAGCTATCAAACCAGAAAGTACTAGCTTGTTGTACAGCGCAGGTCACATTGCCTTAAGTGCGAATGACCTAGATAACGCCGAACACTACTTCGAAGAAGCCTGTAAAATTTCGCGTGTCAGTACCAAAGCGGCCACATTTTTAGCCCACGTAAAATTACTAAAAGGCGATTTTCTTGATGCGTTTCAGCACTATCGAGAACTCATTAAAACCCACAGCAACGACCCCCAAGTTCGTAGTAAATTATTTGAAGCCAGCAGCCATATTGTTGCTGATTTTTATTCAGCCGAATTAGAAAATGATTTATTAAGATGGTTTGATTTTGATGACGTCGATCATATTCAATTACGAGATTTAACCACCTCGTTATTGCATCATAAATTAAAATTATCCGAGGTTGGTTGTCCACTAGAACCAGAAGACATCGCCAGCGACCCCTTATTATTAGCCTCATTGACGCGCTTCTATTTTTGCGATCCCGTCATCGAACGCTTATTACTGACCATGCGACAAAGTATTTTAATGTCCAGCAGTCGTAATATGTCGATCAGTAATCACTATTTACCATTGGTTATTGCCTTGGCACATCAATGCGAACTTAATGAAGCGGTGTGGTTTATTAATCCACACGAAAAAAATCTGATTGATCAATTAGAAAATTTAGCATCAAAAATATTAAAACTCGATCACCTCAAGTACACCGACGTACAACCCATATTATTGCTGGTCATGATGTATCGGCCATTGCGAACCAGTCCCTTATTCGAAGAACTGCATATTCATCAAAACAAAGCTGATAATAGTGAAACCCACGACACCATTGTATGGCCCCAAGACATGGCAACGTTAATGGATATTGCCTTTACTACGCCATATAAACTCAAAGAATTAGCTCAGCACATACCTCAGTTAGGTGTTAGCAGCAATGACGTTTCAGAAAAAGTACGAGCCCAGTACGAGAGCCATCCCTACCCCCGCTGGAGCAGTTTAGGCTACAACCAGCCCGCCGATTACTATGGCTCTCTGCAAGCGCTATACCCAGGTAAATTAAACGACTTAAAACGTCCAAAGAAAGAGATTAAAGTACTGGTCGCAGGCTGTGGTACTGGCCGACATGCACTGCGCTTAGCACGGTATTTTTATCATCTTAATGTCACCGCATTGGATCTTAGTCTTTCTTCGTTATCTTATGCACAATGGCAGAGCCAACGTTATCAATTAGCCAATGTCGAATTTATGCAAGGTGACCTGTTGCTGGTCAATCGTCTTGGTGAACAATATGACGTGATCGAATGCTCTGGCGTGTTACACCACATGAAAGATCCAGCAGAAGGACTGTACGCGTTACTGCAGCAATTAAAACCGGGCGGTTTAATGAAAATTGCCCTTTACAGTCGTCAAGCCCGTACGGTAGTAACTGAATTACGGCAAGAGTTGGGCAATAACTTACCGCATACGGATGACGATATTCGCTGTGTCCGTGAAACACTTTTTCAACAAAAAAGTGATGACTGGCAAGCAATACTTAGTTCCTCTGATTTTTACAGTTTGAGTGCCTGTCGTGATTTACTATTTCACGAACAAGAGCATGTGTTCGACTTACAACAAATACGCAGTTTAATTGATCACGAAGGACTTAAATGGATTGGCATGGTGCCTCCCAACGGGGCTAAGAAGCTAGCCCAAGAGTGCTTGCAACTGTCACCAGATTCTCTCACACTAAACGACTGGCACACCCTAGAACAAATACAGCCTTCGTTGTTTGCCGGCATGTATCAGTTTTATGTACGTAAGCCATTTCAGTCGGTTTAACACGCGTAAATAAAGGGGGTGGATAGAATATTTAAATAATTCAAACCCACCCCAATTAAACCGCAGTAAAGGTAATAAAGCGGTTTTAAAACAAGGAAGGCTGATTTTGGGAATGTTTATCAGGCTGAGAAAGGGACCAGTCGATGGGTTGTTGATCGAGTGAGATTAAATAACGATTAATGTTCGAAAACAGTTGGTTACCAAAAAATCCACGATGTGCTGATAACGGCGATGGATGTGCCGACTGCAATACCAAGTGGCGCTGCGTATCAATCGCAGCCCCTTTTTTTTGCGCGAAAGCGCCCCACAACACAAAGACCAAACCTTGGCGATGGGTATTTAATGCGGCTATAACAGCGTCGGTAAAGCGTTCCCAGCCCTTTCCTTGATGTGACCCAGCCTTAGCCTGCTCTACCGTCAACGTTGCGTTTAACAACAACACACCTTGTTGTGCCCACTCTGTTAAATCGCCAGACGCACTAGGTGCTAGACCCAAATCTAATTGTCTTTCTTTAAAAATATTTTTTAACGACGGTGGGACTTTGACACCCGCCGGCACCGAAAAACTCAGTCCCATCGCTTGCCTAGGTCCATGATAGGGATCTTGGCCGATAATCACGACGCGGGTTTGCTCAAACTCGGTATGCTGAAAGGCGTTAAAAATAAGATCAGAAGGCGGAAAGATGGTTTTATTGGCGGCATATTCGCGCTGCAAAAACGCATTTAGCTCCGCCATATAAGGGCTGTTGAATTCTTCAGACAATTTGGATTGCCAAGAAACAGGCAACGCATTAGAGGTTAATTCAAACATGAGTTACTTTTAGCATGATTATTCCAACGAAAAATCTTTGTGCACGTTATCGCGGAAAATTCATCAATTTGCAAGTTCGAGCATTGCTCTCGAAAAAATTGTTAACTTAATTTTTTACTATTACTTCTTACTATTGTTCATAGCTTCAAACTGCTGTTTCACATAATCCAAGGTGGTATTAAGCGTTTGAATAATCGCATCATTGTATAAAAACTGAGACTTCAAACGAGTTTCTTGCGCCTCTATACGCGCTGCCAACTTTGCTCGATCCTCATCAACGACGGTCAAATCATCATCTAGAGCCGTTAATTTATTCGTAATCAAACCACTGGAGTTATTTAAAAATCCATCCAAGATCGATTTTAATTGATCACCAAAACCCGATATGTAGGTAATATCGCCGCGG
>JARGOI010000485.1 GCA_029212275.1 Thalassolituus sp. | reverse complement strand
GAAGACATGACATTAATTGTCGATCGTTGTAATACTCAGCGTCAAACCATGATGTTATCTGCAACATTACGCCACGAAGGATTGGGTCATATGGCTCGTTCGTGGTTAGTTGAGCCGGAAGAAATCACCACCCACAGTGTGCAAGAGCAACACGCGTTTATCCGCCAGCAGCGTATATTGGCAGATAATAATGCTCACAAAGACCGCCTATTAACGTGGTTGTTGGCTAATGAGACGTTTGAAAAAGCCATTATTTTTGTTAATACGCGGCTTGATGTTCAGCGTTTGTCAGAATTCTTGCGTCGACATCGTAACGGTATCGCGATGCTGCATGGTGAGATGACTCAAGATGAGCGTAACTATGTGATGCAGTGTCTGCGCGAAGGGAAGCGTGATGTTCTGGTGGCGACCGATGTCGCAGCGCGTGGGTTGGATGTTGATGGTATGGACTTGGTTATTAACTACGACTTAGCTCGTAAGGGTGATGAGTATATTCACCGAATTGGTCGAACAGGTCGTGCTGGTAAAGCAGGCTTGGCCATCAGTTTGATTGCGCCGAACGAATGGAACTTGAAAGCAGCGATTGAGCGTTACATCCAGCAAAACATGGAAGAGCGCACGATCAAAGAACTTAAAGGTACTTACTCCGGCCCGAAAAAATTGAAAGCGTCTGGTAAAGCCGCAGGCCCGAAAAAGAAAAAAGTTGCTGATAAAAAAGGCGTAACAAAAAAGAAAGCATCAGATAAAAAGAAACAGGGGCCTCGCGCCAGCCGCCCAAAAGAACCGGGTAATCTGATGGACAGTGCCGGTTTTGCGCCGATTCGTCGCAATAAAAAGAATCCAGATTCCAGCACAGACTAGGGTCTACATTGGTTGGCACTCAGCGGCTAAATTGGCCGCTGTTGTAATCTTTAATCGCTTGCTCGATTTCTTCATGAGTATTCATCACAAACGGCCCGTAATGTGCCACAGGTTCTAGAATCGGTGTGCCGCATAAAAGTAAAAAGCGGCTGTCAGTGTTACTCGTAAAAACAATATCCTCGCCTTCCAAACCATACACCAATAATGCTTTTGCGGGGGCATCTGGCTGTGTTGTCAGTTTACCCTCATACACATAGGCGATGGCACGCTGTCCTTGCGGGATAGGGATTGTGATTGACGTTTGTGCGGGTAAGTAAACGTCTAGATAGCCGCTGTTGGAGGATAAGTCGTCCAGAGGACCATTAAGGATCTGATCGGCAATAGGCCAGTGGCCGGCAATAACCGACACGACGACGCCATTATCTAATGTGATCTTTGGAATCTCAGTGGCGGGCACATCGCGATATTTTGGTGCTGACATTTTGTCCTTGGCGGGTAGGTTGATCCAAAGTTGAAAACCATGCAGTCCGCCACCGTCCAATTCCGGCATTTCACTATGAATAATGCCACTGCCAGCCGACATCCACTGCGCGCCGCCACTGCGGATTTCGCCGCGATTGTGCAAATGATCTTTATGATGCAGTGCACCTTTGCGTAAATACGTCAGCGTTTCCATGCCACGATGAGGGTGTGGAGGAAAGCCACCCATATAGTCAGCTTCGTCGTCGGAGACCAGTTCATCTAGCATCAGAAATGGATCGGTTAGGCGCTCATTAAATAAAGCTAAGCGACGAATTTTAACGCCATCGCCATCAGAGGTTGGATGGCTTGGTAATATATTGGTCAGAGATCGTGACATATAAACCTCAGGCGGCTCGCTGAATTAGATGAGTAATATTTGTTGAAAATTTAAAGAATGCTAAACAGACGATTGTTCTTCAATTTGCTCATCCAGTCCCATAATAATGGCTTCACACATATGTTGGCAAAACTCAGGGTTCGAGTAAGGCAGTCCAAATTCGTTCGTGATAAAAAATATATCCGAGACGCGTTCGCCTTCAGTAAGAATTTTTGCGCCCTGTAATTGTGCTCCAAACGATGCCAAAAGCTTACCCATCTTGGCTAAAAGGCCAGGACGATCAGCAGCAGTGACTTCTAATATCGTTCTCATTTTGACAGGATCATTACTGAGTGTAATTTGAGTGGGAACATCGAATTGTTTGAGCGCTCGCGGTGTGCGTCGATGAATTATGGTGGAATAGTCTTCGGGATGAGCAAGTGCCTTGCATAGCGATTCTCGAATATCATGCAGTCTTTCGAGATCGGTAATAGCTTGGTTATTCTCATCTAAAACAATATAGGTATCGACTGCATTAGCTTCGCTTTCCGAAGTCATGA
>JARGOI010000484.1 GCA_029212275.1 Thalassolituus sp. | reverse complement strand
TCCCAGAAATAATATGAAAGCAAAAAATGGTGGGCCTTCCCAGACTTGAACTGGGGACCTGCCGATTATGAGTCGGATGCTCTAACCAACTGAGCTAAAGGCCCTTTTTGCGTTGTTAACCTTGCCTTGAATAGGGTGGGGTTAACTAAAGAGCGGCTATTATAGTCAGCTCTTGCTAACGATGCCACTGCTTTGATTTATCAGTGTTTTTTGATCAAAAAATAACCCAGCCGAAGCTGGGTTTTTTATTGTTTATCGACCAATTACTCGTCGATGAAGCTACGTAGGTGATCTGAGCGGCTAGGGTGACGCAATTTGCGCAGTGCCTTCGCTTCGATCTGTCGAATACGCTCACGGGTAACGTCGAACTGTTTACCCACTTCTTCTAACGTGTGGTCAGTGTTCATGTCGATACCAAAACGCATACGCAATACTTTGGCTTCGCGTGCAGTTAGGCCTGCTAACACGGCTTTCGTCGCTTCGGTTAGGCCTTCAGAGGTCGCGGTGTCCATCGGTGACTCGGATTGAGAGTCTTCGATAAAGTCGCCTAAGTGCGAATCTTCGTCATCGCCAATGGGCGTTTCCATTGAGATTGGCTCTTTGGCAATTTTAAGGACTTTGCGAATTTTGTCTTCTGGCATTTCCATGCGCTCGGCCAATTCTTCTGGCGTTGGTTCGCGACCCATTTCTTGCAGCATTTGACGCGAAATACGGTTGAGCTTATTGATGGTCTCAATCATATGCACCGGAATACGAATGGTGCGCGCTTGGTCGGCAATCGAACGGGTAATGGCCTGACGAATCCACCATGTCGCATAAGTAGAGAACTTGTAGCCACGACGGTATTCGAATTTATCAACGGCTTTCATTAGGCCGATGTTGCCTTCTTGAATTAGGTCTAGGAACTGTAAGCCACGGTTGGTGTATTTTTTCGCAATCGAAATTACCAAACGTAAGTTGGCTTCTACCATTTCTTTTTTGGCGCGACGCGCGCGAGCTTCACCGATAGATACGCGACGATTCACTTCTTTAATTTCAGGAATCGATAAGCTTACTTTCTCTTCGATTGTCTTGATTTTTTTCTGGGCGCGGAAGATTTCGAGTTTGTAGGTGTCAAGCTTTTCCGAATACGGGTGCCCAGCAGCAATCAATTCTTCGATCCACTTGTTGTCGATTTCATTGCCTTGGAAGCCGCGGATGAAGTCTTTGCGGTTCATGCCAGATTTACGCGTCATTAACACCATAATGTGGCGTTCTTGAGCACGAATAGCATCCAATGACTGACGTGCGTTGTTAACCAATGCGTCAAAGTGCTTGGGTGTCAGCTTAATGGGCGCAAACAATTCTGCCAGTTTTAAGATGGCTTTTTCAGCTTGCTTGCTGGCACGACCATTTTTTGCGATGGCCTTAATCATGGCATCGTTGGCATCGCGTATTTCATCAAAACGACGCACAACTTCGGCCATATCGATACCACCTTCTTCGGCGTCATCGCTGTCGTCAGAATCGTCGTCAGAATCGTCGTCGCTGTCGTCTTTTTCGGCCTTCTCTTCCTTCACCGGTGCGGCAACTTGCGCAGGTGGTGTTGGCGTTTCGTCACTTGGATCGATAAAGCCACTGAAGATATCGCCAACGCGGTTTGGATCTTCAGCCGCTTCTTGGAAAGCGTTCATGATGATTTGTACCGCGCCAGGGAAGTAAGCCAGAGCTGACATCACTTCGCGAATACCTTCTTCGATGCGCTTCGCGATAACGATTTCGCCTTCACGAGTCAGCAGTTCAACCGTGCCCATTTCACGCATGTACATGCGCACTGGGTCTGTGGTGCGACCCACGTCAGATTCAACAGAAGCTAACGCAGCCGCTGCTTCTTCGGCAGCGGCGTCATCGGCGGCATCTGACATGAATAAAGACTCACCGTCAGGTGCAACTTCCGATACCGGAATACCGATATCGTTGATCATGCGAATAATATCTTCAACCTGATCGGGGTTGGCGATGTCATCGGGCAAGTGGTCGTTTACTTGCGCGTAGGTAAGGTAACCCTGCTCTTTGCCTTTGGCGATGAGCTCTTTAAGACGAGATTGTTGCGTGTTGGATGACATAGAAGCCTGTATTCCGTGTTTTCAGGTCGGAAGGAAACGCCGAATTATAGCGGGTTATCAATGCTTAAGCCAGTAATCACCACGATGTAAAGATAGTGTAGTACATAGGCCTGTTATTTAGCGCTTGTTATGGAGCTGAGCTTAGACATTGTTTAC
>JARGOI010000039.1 GCA_029212275.1 Thalassolituus sp. | reverse complement strand
GATCGTCATAATCGCACCATCAGCCTAACCGAAGCCGGCATTGCCTTGTTGCCCAAAGCACAACAAATCCTAGATTTGGTGACAGACACCCGCATGCAGCTGGATAACATTTCTGGTGATATTGGTGGCAGCTTAAATCTTGCCACCAGTCACCACATTGGCTTACATCGCTTGCCGCCTGTTTTGAGAGAGTTTGTGCAACGCTACCCTAACGTCGATCTCAATATCGAATTTATGGGATCGGAGCGCGCCTATCAAGCAGTGAAAATGCGTCAGGTCGATATTGCGTTAACAACACTAGACGAGCATCCCGAAGACGATCTTGCGGTGCAACCGTTATGGCGAGATTCAATGGTTTGTGTTTGCGCTCCGACCCACCGTTTGGTGCAGAAAAAACAGCTAACGTTAATTGATCTAGCTGCTGAGCCGGCGATACTGCCTGAGCCAGATACCATTACCTATCAATTAGTCGCCAACATCTTTGCCGACTATGGCTTAACATTAAAAACTACGATGCCAACTAACTACTTAGAAACCATCAAAATGATGGTATCGGTGGGTTTAGGTTGGTCATTATTACCAGCGAGTATGATTGACGAACAACTTCATTGCTTAACGTGGCCGAGCACCGAAGTTGAACGGCGCTTAGGTTTAATTTATCTACACAACCGTACGCTAAGTAATGCCACGCAAGCGCTAATTAAATTACTGAATTAAGCATCAGTCTTGATGTCGATCATGATAGGACATAATAAAACCTGTCAGTTTAGACTTGTGCATCTTTAAACGTGTAACCTGATAGCACTAATGAATTTTCTGACCTCACAAATTAAAGGAAAAGCGTATGTTAGATATTAATCATATTTTAATGGTTATTGATCAAGATATTGATAACTACGCCGTAATAAAACGCGTTAAATGGCTGGCAAAGTCATTGCACGCCGACGTCACCTTGGTAAGCAATGCATGGGATTCATACGGAGACAAAGGCGCTGGTATCGACGAGGAAGTTCGCAAAGAAATTCGTACGGCATTAATCACTGGTGTACAACAACAACTGGACGACGTCCAAAGACAGCTGAGTTCAGATTGCAAAGTGATCGGCAGCGAAGTGACTTGGTGCAAACATCTGTATGAGGCCGTGGATAATTTGGCCACGAAAGATTCTTTTGATCTTGTGGTTAAAGGCACCAAACATCACAGCGCCTTAGAGCGCATTTTCCCGCACAGCGACTGGCATTTGCTAAGAGATTGTCCGGCCCCCGTTTTATTGGTTCGCAACGATCACTCATGGGATAAAAATCGCCTAATGGCTGCCATTGATGTCGTCAGCGAAGACAGTACTCATGAACGCATCAACGACAACATTTTATCTTTCACCGAACACCTTACCGATCACTATCAAACCGAAGTGCATATGGTAACGGCCTTTCCCTACGTGAATATCGCATTATCCATGCTTCCCGAAGTGACGCCTCCCGAAGATTTAACCAGTATTGTGCTAGAACGCTATACCAAAGCAGCGGGAGTTTGGGCACACAAGTACAACATTAAACCTGAATATGTCTATGTTGAAGAAGGCGAAACAGATGAAGTTATTGTCGATAAAGCAAAATCTATCGATGTTGATTTAGTCATCGTCGGTAGCATTGGTCGCGAAGGATTAAAGGCAATCTTTATTGGCAATACATCTGAGCGCTTGGTGGATAAATTATCCTGCGATTTATTGGTAATTAAATCATCCGATGGAGTGTTACCTGATATTGATTAAAACTCTGTTTTTTTCTCAAACAACAGGCAAAAAAAAACCGGACAAAAGTCCGGCAAGCGGAGGGAAAATCGACAGAATGATAGACATTCTAACGATAAGAACTTGTGGTGTTTGCAAAGTTCAAAACAACCAGTTTATTTTACCGTTTTAAAAATTCATTTAAGTGATTGATAGCCCATTGAATTCAGGGTCTCTTCGATATCCGCCAAGCAGCTAGGATCATCAATCGTTGCTGGAATCTGATACTCCTCTCCGTTCGCGATAGAACGCAGCACTTTGCGCAATATCTTACCCGAGCGCGTTTTAGGTAAACGCGTTACTAACACTGCTCGACGGAAACACGCCATTGCACCAATTTGCTGGCGAACCAATGCGACCAATTCTTCTTCTAGCGCCTCAGGCGTAATCGTCATACCGTTTTTAATGATCACCAACCCCAATGGTTCTTCGCCTTTTAACTGACTGGCTTGGCCAATGACCGCGCATTCGGCCACCATCGCGTGCGTGCCAACCACATCTTCCATTTCGCCGGTCGACAGTCGGTGTCCAGCAACGTTGATAATGTCATCGGTGCGCCCTTGCACAAACAAATAGCCATCGTCGTCCAGAAAACCGCCATCGCCGGTGAGATAATAATTTGGGAATGCCGTTAAATAGCCATCGACAAAGCGTTCGTGACCATTCCAGATGGTGGGTAAACACCCTGGAGGTAATGGCAAGCGAATGGCTATATTTCCGGCTTGGTTGGCAGCAACCACGTTGCCTTCTTCATCAAGAATATCAATCACAAACCCTGGAGACGGACGCGCGACAGAGCCAGCTTTCACCTCAATAGGCTCAAAGCCTCGATGATTTGCAGCAATGGCCCAGCCAGTCTCGGTTTGCCACCAATGATCGACAATAGGAAGCTGTAGGTGCTCCGACACCCATTGATAAGTGGATGAGTCGAGTCGTTCGCCAGCCATAAAAATGGTTTTGAGGGCGCTTAAATCGAATTCAGTAGCCAACGCACATTCGGGATCTTCTTTACGAATTGCACGAAACGCAGTGGGTGCAGCGAATAAACCATTCACCCGATACTTTTCACAGATGCGCCAGAAAGAAGCGGCATCCGGAGTTTTAACCGGTTTACCTTCGTACAAAATCGTGGTGCAGCCCATAATGAGCGGCGCATAAACAATGTAAGAGTGCCCGACTACCCAACCCACGTCCGATGCCGCCCAAAATACATCGCCAGCGTGCATGTCATATACCGATTTCATACTGTATTGCATCGCCACCGCGTGCCCGCCATTATCGCGCACCACACCTTTCGGTTTCCCGGTCGTACCAGAGGTATACAGCACGTACAAGGGATCGGTCGCCGCTAACGACACACAATCGGCGGGTTTCGCATGACTCATAGCATCGAGCCAATCCACATCTCGACCGAGAATCATGTCGCAGGGGCTGATGGCGCGTTGGTACACAATGCATTCTTCTGGTGGGTAAACGCATTGGGCAATAGCTGCATCTACCAAGGGTTTGTAATGAATAAGTTTTTCAACTTCTACGCCACACGAGGCAGTAATGAGCAACTTAGGCTGAGCATCATCAATACGATTAGCAAGTTCATTGGCTGCAAACCCGCCAAACACCACCGAATGTATGGCACCTAAACGAGCGCAGGCTAGCATGGCAATGGCAGCCTCAGGAATCATCGGCATGTAGATGACAACGCGATCACCTTTCACCACGCCGTGTTGTTTGAGTACACCTGCAAACAAAGCTACTTCGTCAGTAAGCTGACGATAAGTGTATTGCCGCTCAAGATGCGTCACAGGAGATTCGTAAATTAAAGCCACCTGTTCACCGCGACCATTAAGAACATGATAATCGAGCGCCAAAAAAGCGGTATTCAACTCTCCATCGGAAAACCAACGGTCAATGCCATGTTCGCCTTTACTTAATATTTTTGTTGGCTTGCGAAACCAATGGATGCTCTCTGCTTGTTTTTTCCAAAACGCCTTAGGATGCTTCTGTGCGTCGCTGTATTCAGACTGATAATTCATAGATTTCTCCTTCAATCTTTCTAAGATACGAAATTCTTTTGTTGGCAGATATACGACTTAGGGCTAGGGAATCCAATCAAACTTGAACCTCTGAATGGATAAGAAATCGACAGAAAAAGTTGATGTGCACTGTTGAAAAATCATCACTACACTTACTCCAAATCAAAAAAGAACAGTAGAATCATCAAACTTCAAAAGTTACACTTGAAATTAAGTCAAAAAAATCTGAATTTTTAAATAATTGGAATCTAGAGTCCATGACAGCGAACACTGTATTTGTAACTGGCGCAGCAGCAGGTATTGGCAGATCTATTTGCGAAAAATTTGCCCAAAATGGCTGGGTTATTGCTGCCGCAGATATCGACATAAATGGCTTAAAGCAACTTCAGGATCAATTAGGAAAAGACGTGTGTTCAACCTATGAGCTCAACGTCACAGACAGTGTGCAATGGGAAAATGCATTAAAAGACTTTGTGAAATCCCAAGGACATTTGAATATTTTAGTGAATAACGCAGGCATTTTATCGTCTGGCGAATTTTCTGAAATTTCTATCGCTAACCAACAGCGCATTATTAATATTAATGTTGGCGGCGTATTAAATGGCTGTCATGCCGCATTTTCGTACTTACAAGAAACCGCTGCCGCCAATACCCAATATGGCGCTCGCGTCATTAATTTAGCCTCCGCCTCAGCGATTTATGGACAACCTTTATTAGCAACCTACTCTACGAGCAAATTTGCAATAAAAGGCTTAACTGAAGCACTGAACTTAGAATGGGAAAAATACGACATTCGTGTGATGGATATGTTGCCTATGTTTGTACAAACGCAAATGGTGCAAAACATGGATACCAATTCTATAAAGAATATGGGCGTACATTTAACACCTGCCGATGTTGCTGACAAAATATATCATGCGGCCACCATCAAAGGGCGTCGCAACAAAGCGCACTGGACGGTTGGTACCGCCACCTACTGGATGTATATAGGCGCTAAAATAGGACCTGACTGGATTAATAGAGCCATCAATAAGTGGCTTTCAAGGAAAAAGTAGAAGATGGATATGTAAATCTCTGCGCGTATGAGTAGCAAGCCAGCACCGCCAACATCGCCTTTAAACGTTACTTTCGACGTTGTTTTATGACACTCTCCTTTTAGAGGGCACTCTTTTTAAAGGGCACTCTTTCTATATTGCACTCCTTTTCGATACGGGTGGCGCAAAGCGATCAGCTAGCATGGCTCGGCCTATGATAAGTGCCAGAACCCCACCTAAGATATTGGCCAACAACTCCCCCCAATAAACAGAGTGCGCCTGCAATAAAAAGCCAAAACCCCACGCCAACGGAATCATAAAAAGAGCAACACGAACAATAGACTGCAATAAAGCGACACTCGCACGGTCAATCGCATTAAGTGCCCCATTCACCACAATTAAGGCCCCGTAACCAGCATAACCCCAGACCGAGATCACCAAATAGGCAGATAATGCTGCAATAATCTCAGGTGAGTCGGTAAATAATCCTGCCAATGATTCACGCCAAACGCATAAGACAATGCCAGCAACCACGCCATAAAAAACACAAAAAGCCAACGCCAACCAAAGCGCACTTCGCGCTCTGTCTGCATATCCTGCTCCCCAGTTTTGGCCAACAATCCCCCCGATAGAACTGGATAAGGCCAACAGCGGAACGACAGCAAAACTCTGCAAGCGACCTCCAGCCCCAAAACCCGCCACTGCAGCATCGCCATATTGAGCTAAAAAGGCCGTTAAAATCGACAAACCCATCGGATTAACGGAATTAGAAAACGCAGCGGGACCGCCCACACTCAGTAAGCTTTTTACATCAGATAAGGGCTTTGCAGCTTTGAGAGAAGTTAAAGATAGCTTTAATTGACTGCGCTGAACAAATATCAAGGACACTATCGAGGCCACTGCCCATCCAACAATCGTTGCGTATGCCGCACCACGAATACCATAACCTTCGAAACTACCAACACCATGAATTAATAAAGGATCGAGAATCCAATTAGTGACGGCCATCGCCACTAAAATTAGCGAGGCTTTTCCAGCCAATCCCTGTCCACGTAAGGTACCGTTGCCAGCCATATTAATTAATAACAACGGGAAGCCAAGCGCAAACGGTGTCATGTAGGCATCAATCAGAGGAAGTAAATTAGCAGAGGCATTCATCAATTCGAATAAAGATGATTTAGACCACAGCAGTAACGTAGACACAAATACACCAAAAATAGTGGCTAAAATAAGACCAAATCCAGCCAGGCTTTGTGCGCGTACGTTATCGCCTTTGCCCAAAGCGCGAGATACCACCGAGGCGATACCCGCAATCACACCGACGCCGAGAGACGATAACGCAATGATAACAGGAAAAATAAAGCTAACCGCCGTTAGCGGTTGATCGCCCAATAAACCAATGTAGTAGGCGTCAATCAAACCTACCGACATGATGGCAAAAATACCTCCAACCATGGGTAATGTTTGACGAAATAGATGACCACCTACCGACCCATGAGTTAGGGCAGCCCCTTCAACGCTCATAACACCTCAACGTATTTATTAACAAAAGACACACACCAAAAAGTCGATAAAAATAACGGAAATTTTAAAAATAAAGCGGAAATAACTATCAGCAATAAAAGCATAGAATCAAAATGGACGTATTCTTATTTTCTAAATGAAAAAAGTAAGCAAAAATAAAATAAGCGCTTGCCCAAAGGACCAAGCGCTTATCAATAAATTAATACTTACTATAGCTAAATCAAAAAATTATGCCCGTTTTATCAGTCTAATCAAGAAGAGCAGTATAACCGCACCCACCGTTGCCGTGACAATCGCACCGACAAAACCTCCGGCAGAAACCCCCATAATACCAAAGACGTAACCACCGACAACGGCACCTAAGATACCAATTACAATATCACCAAGCAGACCAAACCCACCGCCTTTAGTGATTACTCCTGCCAACCAACCCGCGATGGCACCAATTGCTAGAAATACAATAAGTGATGAGACATCCATAATAACCCTCCTTTCTTCACTAATAAATTCATAATCAAGAAATCTTGACTCTCTTTCATTAGGAAGGCTTAAAACGGTTTAAGTTCCTCTGCAAACTGTAACTAACATCAACTAACGCCTACGGTCTTAAAACGCTGACAGGTAAAATCTAAGAAACTTTCTACCTTGTTGTTGCATATATTCGATAAAGAGACAAAACGCACTCGGCGATCTTGTTCATTGATGACTTCAACTAGCATGCCCTCATCTATTGCATTTTGAACGTATTTGACTGCCGTTCTAGGACTGATGTTCGGCATAAAGTTATAAAGTTCTGTTTTAGCAATCACTTGCTCACGTTTAAGCCACATCTGTGTAAAAAGATCACAGTAATTGAGATCGCTCAAACCGGTATCTGAAAAAGTATCCGCCCAGAATGAGTCGATATCAAAAATAGCGACAGCAGCTTCTGTACGATTTTTCACACTGTATTTTCGTGTCATTAATCCCTCCATGATGCATGAAAATGTGCATGTATTTACTCTAAGCACGATTTTGGAGCACACTTATTTTTCGATCAACGCAAAGTACATGTTAATTTGCATGTATATAAACACTTACGCACAAAATGTCTATTGGCATAAATTTTGATGCTAATAGTAACCAAAGAATTATTTCTCATGTGCGAGCGTATTATGAATTTCGAATTATTCAAAACCGTCTGGGGACATACCGGCACAATGCAAGAAGCTGCTGCGCTTGCCCAAGCCTCTGGATTTACAGGTCTAGAAGCACCAATTACGGTTGACGCTCACGAGTCCAATGCTCTCAAGTTTGCTTTAGAGACCTATCAGTTAGATTTAATCTGCGAAATCTGTACCACAGGAAGCTACGTCCCCGATCGTCAAGCGACACCAGCACAGCACTTAGAAGATTTAAAAATCAAAATTGATCGTGGTCTGTCGTTTAAACCACGTTTTTATAATGTGATGGGCGGTTGCGATGCCTGGCCCATCGACAAGCAAGTCGATTTTTTTGGTCGAGCCAAAGAATTAGCAGATGCTGTAGACGTGTTATGCAGCTTCGAAACACATCGTGGCCGCTCGTTCTTCAATCCATGGGTCACTCGTGATGTATTACGGCAATTACCCGAACTGAGTATCACCTGTGACTTTAGCCACTGGGTAGTAGTGTGTGAACGCCTAATGGACAGCGAATGGGACGTCATTAGTGAGGTTGCTAAGCAAGCGCATCATATACATGGTCGCGTCGGCTATGACCAAGGACCGCAGGTTCCTCATCCTGCGGCTCCAGAATATGAACTAGCACTTAAATCACACCAACGTTGCTGGGAAGCCATCTGGGAATCACAGCGCTTACGAGGTTATAAACAAACCACCATGACACCTGAATTTGGACCCGATGGGTATTTACATTGTTTGCCATTCACCAATGCGCCAGTGGCCGATTTATGGTCGATCAATCGTTGGATTGGAGAATGCGAGCAATCGCATTTTTTCCATTGGATGAAGACCTAAGCCCACTACAAACCTTATTTAACACTTATAGAAAAAGTAACAGTAGGAAAATTGTCATGAATTTATTACTGACGCTTAAACAACAAACTGGTTCATTACTGCGCGATAGCGACGATCTTTGGCCCAATGTGCTTGTCCTTATTTATATTTTTGGCGGCTACATGGGTGGCTGGTTAATGCTTTTTCAGTCATCAATATGGTGGTACGTTCCAGGTGTTTTACTGTTAATGCATAGCATGGTCATTGCCGCTTATCTTATGCATGACTGCGGCCATAACGCCTTATTCAAAAAGGTCGAGCATAACACTCTGTTGGGCAACATTCTGAACACCATCTGTGGCAGTAATTATGGCACTTATGAAGACATGCGCTACAAGCATATGCGTCATCATGTCGATAATTGCGAGCCATTAGTATTCAATTATCAAAAACTGTTAATTGCTCATCCAGCCCTGCATAAAACCATAAATATTTTAGAGTGGGCATACATTCCAGCAGTCGAATTATTAATGCACGCCATGCAAATTGCTGCACCTTTTATTTACGAGGACAAGAATGATCAACGTGTCCGAGTCATTAAATGGTTACTTATTCGCAGTGTTTTATTCGTGACTATCATTATCATCTCACCCTTGGCGGCAATTGGTTATGCAATAGCTTACTGTCTATTTTTAACCGTGTTGCGTTTTATGGATAATTTCCAACACAGCTACGATATTGTTTATCGCTTAAATGACCCAGAGTATGTGCCAGAGAAAAAAGGTGATTACGACTATGAGCAATCGCACACCTATACCAATCTGATTTCTGAACGTTGGCCATTGCTGAATTTATTAGCTTTAAATTTTTCTTATCACAATGCACATCATGTCAAACCCAATGTTGCGTGGAACCGATTACCTGCGTTGCATGCTTCATTATATCCACAAGGTTGTGCTCAACAGTTACGCTTTATGCCGCAATTAAAGGCATTTCATACACACCGAGTCCATCGCATATTAGCGGAAGAGTATGGTGAACATGATGTGGTTGATCAGCTGAATAAAAATCAAGCAGTGGGAGTTAATGCCTTATCTTTCTTAACCGCATTTTGAGCATGATATATGCCTTTTAATAATTCTAATAAAGCGCCATGGTTCGATTTTTTTGTGCCAATATCACCTTGGTTAAAGTTGTGTTTAGGAATAGCCGCGTGGTTGTTGTTTTTGCTGGGCTGGCAACTCGCAGCAACAGCTGGCGGCGCGTCAAATGCGCTCTTCCCCGCCCCCAGTAACGTGTTAAGTGCGTTGTACTCGTTATTTTACGAACGCGAGTTTGCTTGGGATGTATTGGCCAGCATCGAACGCATTGCGATTAGTTTTGTTATCGCCATGATCATCGCCATTCCATTAGGCATTCTGATGGGGGCATTTCCTTTAATTCACGGTATTTTTAATCCGTTAGTTGCAGCGTTTCGCTACCTTCCTGCCCCCGCATTCATTCCCTTATTATTGATGTGGCTAGGCACCGGCGATACACAAAAAATAGCTTTACTGGTGTTGGGTGTTATTTGGTTTTTGGTCACATTAATTTGTGATGTCACCCGTCAAACCTCTATTGATCTGATAGAAACATCAAAAACATTAGGTGGTTCGCGTCGCCAAGTTTTATGGACAGTTGTTGTTCCAGCTTCTTTACCCGGCATCGTCGATACCTGTCGGCAAATGCTAGCAGTGAGCTGGACGTATTTGGTAATAGCAGAAATCGTCGCGGCAACAGATGGTATTGGCGCCATGATCATGCGCGCACGTCGATTTGTGCATGTGGAGGACATCATGGCGGGAATACTCGTCATCGGTATTTTAGGTCTTTTATGCGACCTATTATTTCGTGGTATTTATTGGTGGATGTTTCCTTACCTACGTCGCCAATAAAGCCAATAAAGATCAATACGCAACATCATAGCAATTCAACCGTTTTACCACTAACAAGGGGCTTATCATGACGACAAAATCTAACCGCCACTGGGCAGCATCGCTGTTGATCGTTTTCTCTGCGATCTTCCTATCGGCATGTGATCAATCAAAAACAGAAAGCACGACCGAAACTGAAACCAGTACGACAGCAGAAATGACAACAGAGGTTGCAGAATCAACGCCAAAAGCCACCACAGAATCGACACCCGAAACCGTTAAGGTGTCATTGTTCTCTTGGCCTGGTTATGGATTTTGGTACATTGCTAAAGAAAAAAATCTGGTGCCTGAACTGAACTTGGAAATTCAAATTATCGAAGATCCTTACGAAAGTTTTGGTCTCATGAGTGCAGGTCAACTGGATATTACTTCGAGTACGGTTGAATACGGCCCAATCGCGGTGGATAAAAAAGTACCTGTGAAATTAGTGACCTACACCAACCCTTCTTATGGCACTGATAAAATTATCATGCGTCCAGATATTGCTACGCCAGCGGATCTAAAAGGCAAAAAAGTAGCTGTTCTCGAAGGCGGTTTGACGCAAATATTTATGGGTATTTGGCTGGAAGAAAACGGTCTTGGAATCAATGATGTTGAATTCGTCAACGTGATTATGGACGAGGCCGTCGGTGCCATGCTCGGCAGTGATGTGGCTGCTGGCGAACTTTGGGAGCCCTTTGGTAGCAAAGTGATTGAAGGCATGCCCGGTGCGCAGGTGATGGCAACTTCCGCCGAAGAAAAATGGATTAAAACCGCATTACTCGGTGATGGCATGTATATGACTTCATCACTGCTCGAAGAACGTCCCAAAGCGGCTGCCTTAGCCATGGAAGCGTATTTTGCTGCCGTCGATTGGTGGAAAGCAAACCCCGAAGAAGGCAACAAAATCATTGCTGATGCCATTCAATTTAGTATTGAAGATGTGGAAATGGTGATCGGTAAAGATGGCTCCATCACCAAAGGCGGTATTTGGGTATTTGACCAATCAGAAGCGGGTCGCTTTATGGGATTAATTCCTGGAGATTTACCCTTAGGTATGACCAATGGCCAAATCATCCCACACTGGAACACCACCAACGAATGGTGGATTAAATTTGGTCAGGCGGACGCCATGCACGACTGGACAACGGGCGTGGTGACGACGCCACTGAAAGCCACTTTAATGAAATCTGGTTTATTAACTGCGGAGTAAAATGGTCAATGACATCTACGCTCCTCAATCAAGGTTCAGAGCTGGACATAAAAGGCTTGAATATTGCTGATCTTAGCAAGTCATTTTCAAGTAAGTCCGGCTCAACTTCTGGCACTACGCTAGCGGTCGACAGTGTGAATTTTGCGGTTTCACCGCAACAAGTATGCATATTGCTTGGCCCATCGGGGTGCGGTAAATCGACGATATTACGAATGATTGCGGGGCTAGAACAACCAACATCCGGCAGTATTATACTTAATGGTAAAAGCATTCATTCACCGGGACGTGATCGCGGCATGGTATTTCAAGGGTACACGTCGTTTCCTTGGCTAACCGTGCGCGAAAACGTTGCCTACGGATTAACACTTAATGGCGATGTCAGTGCCTTACGCGAAGGCACCGTCGACTATTTTATTGAAGCGGTCGGTTTAACTAAATTTACCAACCATTGGCCGCACCAAATTTCTGGAGGCATGCGCCAGCGTGTTGCATTGGCAAGAGCGCTGGCCATCAGCCCCCAGTTATTACTGATGGACGAGCCTTTTGGCGCACTGGATGCAGAAACGCGTTGGCAGATGCAAGAGCTATTACTCAATGTCATTCGTAAAGAACGCATGACCGTGGTTATGGTCACACACGATGTGGAAGAGGCATTATTACTGGGCGATCAAATTGTCTTTTTATCGAGCCATCCGGGACAAGTGAAAACCATCTTTACGCCGCCCTTTAAAGCGGATAACGCCATCAGTACGCGTGAAAGTTTGCGCTCTCATCCTGATTTTATGCCCATGGAAAAAGAAATTTTACAAATGATGCGTAGCGAAGGTGCCCACTAACGAAAGCCACGCACTAACAAAAAGCACTCTATCATTTCGAGCAACACAGTTGATTTAAAAAATAATCAAAGAATATCCATCTATCGCATTAATTTCCGCTGCAATGTGCCATCCATAAAACTGTCAACAAAATGTATTAATCCCGCAACCTGAATGTGTCT
>JARGOI010000483.1 GCA_029212275.1 Thalassolituus sp. | reverse complement strand
AATATCTAAAAGAAAACGGTGTCAAAATTTGGGATGAATGGGCCGACGAAGACGGTAACCTTGGCCCAGTGTATGGTTCTCAATGGCGCAGCTGGCCTGCGGCGGGCGGCCGACATATTGATCAGATTACCCAAATAGTAGAACAAATTAAAAGCAATCCAGACTCTCGCCGTTTGATTGTCAGTGCTTGGAACGTAGGCGAAATCGAGAACATGGCATTACCACCTTGCCATGCCTTTTTTCAGTTTTACGTAGCCGGCGGCAAGTTATCTTGCCAGTTATATCAGCGCAGTGCGGACATCTTTTTAGGCGTGCCTTTCAATATCGCCAGTTACGCGTTGCTGGTGCACATGATGGCTCAGCAGTGCGATTTAGAAGTCGGTGATTTTGTCTGGACCGGCGGCGATGTGCATTTGTATTCTAATCACCTCGAACAAACTGACTTACAGCTAAGCCGCGAGCCACTTGGACTGGCGACCTTAAATATTACCCGCAAGCCCAGCAGTATTTTTGATTACAAGTTTGAAGACTTTGAAATTGAAGGCTACGAATGTCACCCTCATATTAAAGCGCCGGTCGCAATTTAACTTAAGGAATCTGTGTTGAAACTCTCGTTAATGGTCGCCTTAGCTGAAAATCGTGTGATTGGCCGTGATAACCAATTGCCGTGGCACTTACCCAACGACTTAAAATATTTTAAGCAAACGACCTTGGGCAAGCCCGTCATTATGGGGCGCAAAACTTACGAGAGTATTGGCAAACCTTTACCGGGCCGCACCAATATTATTATTACTCGGCAAACCGATTTTCACGCCGAAGGCATTAAAGTGGTCAACACCGTCGAACAAGCTCAAGCATTGGCGAGTAGCGTGTGTTTAATCGATGGGCAAAAAGAAGCAATGATTATTGGCGGTGCCGAAATTTATGGGCTGACGTTGCCCCACTGCGATCGTTTGTATTTAACCGAAGTACACTCGGAAGTAGAAGGCGATGCCTTCTTTCCCGAGTTCGATAAAGATCGTTGGCAGGAAGTCTCTCGCCAAGATTTCAGTGCCGATGACACCAATCCATACGACTACAGCTTTGTGGTGTACGAGCGCAAATAGCGCTCGTTTGTTTTAACCCTTATTAACCGACTCCAGCGGACGTCGACGTACCCACAGAGTGAATAGAGTCGCCGTCACAAACATCAGCAAACTATAGATGCTTGGCGCAACCGACATTTGAGCACTTTGCAGAATGCTTGTAGTGATAAGTAGTGCCAATGTGCCATTTTGTAATCCTACCTCTAAACTGATTGCCCGTGCTTGATCTTCGTGATGCAGCAACGCATTGGCTATGCCGTATCCCAACGCCATTGTCACGAGGTTAAGTAGCAATGCTGCTGGGCCTGCTGCAACAGCGAAATCTAATAACTTGCTTCCTACATTTATACAGATCGAAATAACAATTAACGTCAATACCATTACTGAAAACTTGGATACCCAAGGGGCCAAGCGTATTGCAAAGTCAGTCCACTTGGCACGGATGAACATACCAATAATGACGGGAATGACAGTAATAACCATTAGGGTGATCCAGGTATTTGCAACTGGCAAGGCAAAACCATGTACTCCATCACTGTAGTATGTAAGTGCCCACATACCCAGCACTGGAATAGTGAAGGGAGTAATAAATCCAATGACCGCCGTTAATGATACGGATAGGCCGACATCCCCTTTTGCCAACATGGTGTACAAGTTGGACGTCGTGCCACCGGGGCACAATGCCAAGATAAACAAGCCAATGGCTAATTCTCCCTTGAGTCCTGTAATCTCTATAATGCCAACAGCAATGATGGGCAATAGAATAAGTTGGCAAACAGCACCCAAAAGAAATGCCTTTGGCTGAACCAAAACGCGACGGAAGTCTGCAATCTTGATCCCCATGCCCACCCCCGTCATGATTAACATCAAGCTAATGGGCAGAGCGATTTGAGTGAGAATTTGATACATCTTGATCCTATTTATTTTTCTTAGTTTTTTAGTTTAAACATCATTGGAGTTTTCGTTGTCCTAATCGGTAATACAATACGTTTTAATAGTAAAGCAAGGTCGAAATAATGTCTTGCTGAGAAGATACCGATTTAGCTGACAATTCGGGTTCGCATTGATCCCCGTGAGCGCTACAATGCACAGCATATTCAAAATTAAATATAGTCCACGTATTTACGACGCATTTGATCAATAAAAGTACAGCGATCTCATATCAATATTAGTTACGATCA
>JARGOI010000038.1:11478-12569 GCA_029212275.1 Thalassolituus sp. | reverse complement strand
GATTGCGATATTCTTACGTATGACCGAAGTCTATTAGCTCGCTTAATTTATCCTGTGGCCAATCCTGCATTTAATTATATCTTTGCGAAAGGCTATTACACACGTATTGCCCAGCAAAAAATGAACGGTCGAGTGAGTCGATTATTAATAACGCCTCTGCTTCGTGCTTTATCAAAGGTGTATGGTTCATTAGATTTTTTAGAGTACCTAGACAGCTTTCGCTACCCTCTGTCTGGCGAATTTTCGATGCGAACTGATGCGTTAAATGATATTCGCATTCCTAGTGACTGGGGTTTAGAAATTGGTGTTTTATCAGAAATGAAACGTAATTTTGCGACCAACAGAATTTGCCAAGTGGATATTGCTGATAACTATGATCATAAGCATCAACCTCTTTCGGCAGAAGATGCGGCGGCTGGTTTATCGAAAATGAGTACCGACATCTGCAAAGCTATTTTCCGTAAATTGGCGACCCAAGGCGAAGTATTCAGCCCCGAAACAATTCGTACCATTAAAGCAACGTATTTTCGTATCGCACTCGATTTTATTGAAATGTACTACAACGATGCGCGGATGAATGGTTTATCGCTGGATCGTCATGCGGAAGAAAAAGCCGTTGAGCTTTTTGCCGAAAATATCATGGTGGCCGGCGAAATGTTTTTGGCCAACCCAATGGAAACACCTTTTATTCCCAGTTGGAATCGGGTTATTTCAGCCGTCCCAGATATTCTTGATCGTCTTTATGAAGCGGTAGAAGAAGACAACAGCGAAATGTCGTAATCGGAATTACTGATCTATGACATAAAAAACCGGAATCACGTGTGCTTCCGGTTTTTTTATGTGTGCTCGTTATGTATAAATTAATCGCGTTTATTACTCAACCATACCGTTTGATATGGATGTAATACAAGCTCGTCAATGATGTCCGTCGGTGTATGCGCGAGAACATCAGTCAGTCCACTTTCTAAGAAACCAAGACTTGCTAAGGGCAAAACAAGTTGACGCTCAGTGACGTTAGAAATGGCAAAAATACGCTGATCACCATCCAAACTGGTACGTTTATTAATATAGATATCCGAGTTAATTTTGAT
>JARGOI010000038.1:6687-11378 GCA_029212275.1 Thalassolituus sp. | reverse complement strand
TGCGAAGCAGTAAAATTCAAATAGGTGCAGCCTGTTGGTAACGGTGGAATTGACTGCGTCCATTCTGACAAAAAGGAAGCATTACCTCGATTTAACGCGTGCAATACCAAAGGTGGTAAACCAAATTGATAGACCATGTGCGCTTCATCTGAATCACCGAAGTAACTGAGATTCTCTTTCACGGGCACATTGGTTTCGGTAATCACTACCACTTCGGGTGCGACAAAATTAATAATATCGCGTAATAATTTCACCGCTTCGTGAGTTTCGGGTAAGTGAATGCATGTGGTTCCTATTTTTTTCCACAAAAAGCCCACAGCATCCAAACGAATAAAGCGCGAACCTTGCTCAATGTAAAACAAATAAATTTTTACAAACTCTATTAATACCGCAGGGTTGGCAAAGTTAAGATCGATTTGGTCTTCTGAAAACGTTGCCCAAACATGGCGTATACCGCGATGCGTATGAACCGGAGAAAGTAAAGATGAATTGCGCGGACGGGTCACCAACGACACATCCGTTGTAGGATCAACTTCTATGAAATATTCGGTGTAAGGTTCGTTGTTACTGATGTAATCAATAAACCATAAATTTTCTCGCGAGCAATGATTAATAACTAGATCGGCCATCAAATCAAAATGTTCAGCAATGTCCGACACATCTGACCAATCACCCAAGTCAGAATTGACTCGATAATAATCGATAACAGAAAAACCATCGTCTGAACTGAATGGAAAGAAAGGCAAAATATGAACAGAGTTAATGACGCCTTTCAAATGGGTTTGCAGAAACTCCGACAAGGTATGCATCGGTGCTTCGCCTTCCGTCCTTATGCTATCGCCATAGGTGATTAAAATTACGTCTTCTTGAGACCAACGCTCGTGTTCTGGCTCAACCGGTTGATCAAGAAAAGTACGTCCTGTTTTTTCACAAAAACTGTGGCAGCAACGCATAATGTCTTGAGTAATTGCGTCGTAATCCGTTACATGATTAACCGTATGATAAATACGTTCGATACGATGTTTAAACTGGCTCAGGGCAGTCTCAGACATTCCATCTCCTTAGCTGGCTGCGGCGATTCTACTAATTGCCTGCCAATTCCGTGCCGAAACTAAATCTTGCGGGGTTAGCCAACTGCCACCCACCGCAAATACATTTTTTAATGCTAAAAATTCTCGATAGGTTTCAGCACCAATGCCACCGGTCGGACAAAAACGTAATTGCGGTAACGGCCCAGAAACCGAGTTCAGCATGGCTTTTCCGCCAGACGCCATTGCGGGAAATAGTTTCATGTGAGTAAAACCGTATTCGGCGGCACGCATCATCTCCGAAGGAGTACCCACTCCCGGGACAAAAGCTCCCGACCATTGCTGTGCGGCTTTGAGTAAGGTATCGGTGGCACCGGGGCTCACAGCAAATTCAACACCGGCTTCGATGGCATCATCCAATTGCTTAGGCGTAGTCACTGTACCGACGCCCAAAATCGCTTCTGGAACTTCGGCACGAATACGTTTAATGGCTTCCAGTGCATGAGGGGTGCGCAAGGTAATTTCTAATAACTTAACCCCACCATCGACCAACGCTTTCGCCATCGGTACGGCTTCTTCAATATCATTAATGACGATGACCGGCATCAAAGGTTTCGCGCGTTCTTGCCATAAATCCCACATCATAATGTTGTTCCTTTTGCGTGTTTCGTTTATGAAGATGGTTCGGCAACGCTGCCCCAGCCCATACTCAAAGCGCCTTCTTCTGCGGGCCCAGAGAGCTGTCTAAAGCCAGAGAATAGTTCTCGACCAACGCCTATCATGCTACTACTGACGTCCAGTGGCGCTCGTGCTGTTGTTAAGCGCTCGTCAAACTCAGAGCCAATCACTTCCAATACGCCAGTGTGTCCATCCAAACGAATCACATCACCATTTTTAACGGCATGAATTGGTCCGTCACTCAATGCTTCTGGACACAAATGAATCGCTGCTGGAACCTTACCAGAGGCACCCGATAAGCGCCCGTCTGTTACTAAGGCCACGCGGTAGCCTTGTTCCTGTAAATTTGTCAGTGCCGGTGTCAGTTGGTGCAACTCGGGCATACCGTTGGCTCGCGGTCCCTGCCCTTTTACCACCACAATCACATCGCAGTTCAAGGCGCCCTTTTTGTAGGCCGCTAACACCGATACTTGATCGGTAAATACCTGTGCAGGTGCCTCAATGGTCCAATTGTCATCTGGAACAGCGGACACTTTCATGATCGCGCGACCTAAATTGCCTGACACTAACTTCATCCCGCCTTCGCTCAAGAAAGGCTTGGCGACGGTGGCTAAGACGGATTCGTCAGCCGATGTTTCTGCGACGTCCTTCCAAACTAATTCGCCACTTTCTTCTAAGGTAGGCGTTTGGCACCATGCGGATAATCCGGTGCCCAATATTGTTTTCACATCTTCGTGCAGCAAACCTGCATTCAGCAGTTCACGAATCAAAAATGGCATGCCACCGGCGCGTTGAAATGCGTTAACGTCGGCACTGCCGTTTGGATACATGCGTGTTAGTAGTGGCACGACGGCGGATATATCTGCCATGTCTTGCCAATTGATAATAATGCCCGCCATGCGTGCAATGGCGATAAGATGAATGCTGTGATTGGTCGAACCACCCGTTGCCATTAAACCAACAATCGCATTGACAATGGTGCGTTCATCAATCATTTGCCCAAGCGGTGTGTAGTCGGGTTGTAAGCCAGTAATTTTGCTTAACTGCTTGGCGGCGGCACGTGTTAATTCTTCGCGCATGCCTTCGTCTGGATTCACAAAGGATGATCCCGGCAATTGCAACCCCATAATTTCAACCAGCATTTGATTGGAATTGGCAGTGCCGTAAAAAGTACAGGTCCCCTCGCTATGGTAAGAACCCATTTCACTTTCTAGCAACGCTTCTTCACCAACTTCGCCACGGGCATGTGCTTGACGAGTTTTCGCCTTGTCTTGATTGCTGATGCCACTGCGCATGGGTCCCGCTGGCACAAATACCGCAGGCATGTGGCCAAATCGCAGTGCGCCCATTAACAAACCAGGTACAATTTTATCGCAAATTCCTAGCATTAAGCTGCCGTCAAACACTTGGTGTGATAGCGCAACGGCGGTACTAAGGGCAATGACATCGCGGCTGAAAAGCGACATTTCCATACCTATTTGGCCTTGCGTCACGCCGTCACACATGGCCGGTGTACCACCAGCGACTTGTGCCACGTCGCCATTTTCAGCTAAGGCTTTTTTGATAATTTCTGGATAATAACGATACGGCGCATGGGCAGACAGCACATCGTTATAGGCAGTAATGATCGCCACGTTGGCGTTACCACCAGCGGTCTTTAAAATAACTTTTTCATCGTCTGACGCTGACGCATAATCATGCGCCAAATTAGTACAACTCAACTTATGGCGGAGTGGTCCCTGCGCAGCGGCGGCTTCGACGTCTTGCAAATAGGATTGACGCAGCGCTTGGCTGCGCTGTTGAATACGTTTGGTCACGGCCATTATGTCAGGATGCATATTACTCACTCCGAAAGATACTCAGTGGCACTTGTGTTTGTTGCAATAACTGGCGGACAGGCATGCTCTGCACATCCAAGAGTGCATCAGGGGCACTTGCCTGCTTAAACACCTCCAGTTTGTTGGGGCCTTCAAAATGCAAATAGCTGTGTCGACAGTTACCCAGTAAACGCCATGTTAACGTCATCCTGGGGATGCCATTAGGCGCATCATTGACCGGACAACACCAAGCAGAAGATTCAGCATCAAGACACTTCAGTAAAGCTGATGAATTGGGAAACCATGAAGCGGTATGGCCATCGTCGCCCATGCCAAATACAGCAAAATCCAATCTTCTAATCTGCTCATGCAAGGTATTTTCGCAAGCCATAAACCCACTAATAGGATCACCAGCAGGGTTCTTTAATGCTAAAAAATACGCTTTAGAAGCTTCGCCTTGCAGTAGATTTTTTTTGACTAAAGCAGCGTTACTGTCGGCGCTAGATTCATCTACCCAACGCTCATCGACCAAAGTCACTACTACCTTACTCCAGTCGAGCTTTTGTTTAGACAAACTTTGTAAAAATTGTTCGGGCGTTTTACCGCCACTCACGGCAATACATACGCGACCGCGTTGCTCTATGGCATCGCGCATACGATCGGCTAAATCATCCGCTAACTGATTGGCTAATATGGCGGATGAACTAAAGCGATGTTCGATCATGGCAACTCCAAACTTGATTCGATTGACGATTAAAAAATACAAAGTCAAAGTGTTAGGTCATCCAATGACTCTTTGATGCATTAGATACTCAACGCTAAGGACAACAAGTGTCTAGCTGTTTTCATCCCACAATCGCCCGTCTCGCGCCAACAGCAAGGTAGCTGCTGCAGGTCCCCAAGAACCAGCGGTATAAGGTTCTGGACGTTGATCGACCTCAGCCCAGTAGTCCAAAATTGGATCAATCCAGCGCCATGCTTCTAACAATTCGTCGTCCCGCAAAAATAACGTCGCATTGCCGCTCAATGCATCAAACAATAAACGCTCATAAGCTTCTGGAACCCGCGTTTGACGATGATTAGACGGATTCAAACTCAAGTTCATGGGTCGAACATTCATCCCTGGACCAACACGCTTTTCACACAACATAAGACGAATACCTTCGTC
>JARGOI010000038.1:0-6587 GCA_029212275.1 Thalassolituus sp. | reverse complement strand
TACAAATTGGAGCCAGTCGCCATGTAAAATAAGCGATTAGCACAATCGTTAGAAAGCACCTTTTTTAAGTTTTCATAGTCATCGTTTTCGATCACGTTCATAGTAAGACAATGCACTTTATCTACAAAGGCATCCATCACCGACAACTCTAGAAACTCAGCTTTGATGTGACTTTTTAAGGCCGACTCTATTTGGTTTTTAAAAGCATCACGTTCGATAACCTGACGCGTAACCGCATAAATCGCACCTTCAGGCAGACGTTTATCTCGATCCAGCATATACAATGCAGGCAGTAATTTTCTTAAGGACAAGTCACCTAATCCGCCAAAAAGAACCAATTCAAATGGTGCATCTATGTGCATCTGCTTTCTCCTATGATCTTTTTTGGTGCACTGCAGCACGCAGTACAAATCTAATATGTATATCTATCAATCATACTGGCACGCGCACTGGCATCACGCCATGTAAAATGCTGCCTTTGGCGATCTGAGTAGATCAAACACCCAAAACACCATAGGTTTATTTTAGACGAGCAAAGAAACTTAGCTAAAAAAACAACAGTGTAGATTGATTATTGCTAAACGGACTAAAGCAGAATTCGTACCGTCGGCATTATCCTTGCACCACCAAGGTACACAGTTCAGTCAATACTGTTCCATATGGGTTCAAGGAACCCGGAAAAAGAAAGTTATTTAAAATTTGGCCACTGACGCATTAATGAAACATTTCTGACATAATCTGTCCCAGTGAAACTGTGTAATCCAATTTTATTACAAGGAAAGATCTTCATGATTCGCAAATGTTTATTTCCCGTAGCTGGCTACGGAACACGTTTTCTTCCAGTAACTAAGGCAATGCCAAAAGAGATGTTGCCAATCGTTAACAAGCCCTTGGTGCAATACGGTGTAGAAGAAGCCGCCGCAGCCGGCATGAATCGCATCGGTTTTATTACTGGCCGCGGTAAACGCGCCATCGCTGACCACTTCGACATCAGCTACGAATTAGAAAAAGAGATTGAAGGCTCAGGCAAAGAAAACCTACTTACATCAATTCGTAAACTCATTGATGAAAACGAATTCGCCTTCAAACGTCAAAATCACATGAAAGGTCTTGGCCATGCGATCCTATCTGGCAAATATCTAATGGGCGATGAGCCATTTGCCGTAGTACTGGCTGATGACTTGTGTGTGCCGGCAGAAGACGGCGAAGGTGTTCTGGCTCAGATGGCGAAAATTTTTGCCCAATTTCGTTGTTCTATCGTTGCGGTACAAGAAGTACCACACGACGAAGTACATAAGTATGGTGTGATTGCCGGTGAAGAAATGAAAGACGGCTTATACCGTGTCACTGACATGGTAGAGAAACCAGCCAAAGAAGACGCGCCTAGCAACTTAGCCATCATTGGTCGCTACATTCTCACTCCAGATATCTTCGACAAAATTGAACAAACTGCTCCTGGTAAAAATGGCGAAGTTCAGATCACTGATGCGCTGCTGAAGCAAGCCAAAGAAGGTTGTGTTTTGGCATATAAGTTTCGTGGCACACGTTTCGATTGCGGTAGCATCGACGGGTTTGTTGAAGCCACCAACTATGTCTACGAGAACATTTTCAAGAAAGGTCTCTGAAGAAGATCGCTAACTATGGGTCTCAACTTGGAAAGCTGAGTCGATTCGTATGATAGAGAAAACGGCCTAAATGCTGGCGTTATTCAAAGAATAGCGGTGCCCGCGAGGGTGATAGACTAAAAGGACAGCGAGATAACCCTTGTCTCGCTATCCTTTTGTTTTTTGTCACTTTTCTTTGCACAAAGGTATTGACGATATCAAAGTTAAACCGTAATATTCGCCCCGCTGTTAAGAAGTTCCCCGATAGCTCAGTCGGTAGAGCAGTAGACTGTTAATCTATTGGTCGTTGGTTCAAGTCCAACTCGGGGAGCCAACACAGCATTCGGGGTATAGCGCAGCCTGGTAGCGCGCCTGCTTTGGGAGCAGGATGTCGGGAGTTCGAATCTCTCTACCCCGACCATTTCAATATCTTGTTACTCTTTTATTGTCTTCTTCATTACTGTATAAATATTACCGATTAATTTAATCGTGATAAATATGTCTATAAGCAAACTTGTACAGTATCCGATGCCTTGTCCGAAGTGTCTTAAATACACATCAAGACTGGCTCAAGATTTATTATCAGAAAAAAAGTTTACGTGTCGCGTATGTGGACATACGAGCAGCATTTCTACGCAACAAATTCAAGCCGTCAAACGCACACTATCCCATCTTGAAGACTGTGGTATTTCTCAAGAAGATGAGGACTCACAAGGAAATGATTATGATTCTAAAATGGAGCTTTTAGAATCTGAAAATGCTTAATGTTTTTGGCTGTTTTAAAAGATTATCTGACATTAAAAAACCGCCTTTCGGCGGTTTTTTTATTGCGAAAAAATTATTTCACAATTTCTAGTAACTCGACCTCAAATACCAAAGCCGAATTCGCTGGAATTTTAGGGCTTGGGCTACGAGCACCGTAAGCAAGATCAGCAGGAATATAAAGCTTCCACTTCTCGCCAACCTTCATCATTTGCAATGCTTCTACCCACCCACGGATTACGCCGTTCACTGGGAATTCAGCTGGCTCGCCACGCTCTACAGAACTATCAAACACTTCACCAGTGATAAGAGTGCCGTGATAATGGACACGAACCTGATCCGTTGGCGCAGGTGATTCACCTTCTTCAACCGACGTTATTACTTCGTACTGAAGACCCGAATCAGTTGTTTTAACACCGTCTCGTTTTGCATTTTCAGCCAAGAAATCGGTGCTGGCTTTAGCCGCCTCGTCACTCAAAGCCTGTTGCTTGCGTTCTGCATCTTCTTGCATCTGCTGAAATGCAGCTTGAATTTCTTCATTGGTCAATTTAGGTTCGGCATCTGCAATAGCATCACGAATACCTGAAATAACAGAATTGGCATCCATTTCAGCGCCTTCTTGCTTTAGCTGCCGACCAATATTCAAACCAACACCGTAACTGGCTTTCTGAGCCGTGGTATCTAAACTCACTTTTTCCTCCTGGCTGCAACCAGCCAATAATAAAGTCCCCAATGTAATCGCTGGGACGATTGCTTTTAATTTCATAGAGCTTCCTGATGACAGTTAACGTTGATTTAATTTTTAATTGAGCATCGTTAATGGACTAATAACACTAGCATACGTAAATTTCGAGTTTGGCACGACGATCACATTCTCTGCGAATATTTTTGCATACCTGAATTTCCGCCGGCGTTAACGTGCTGGCCATTTGGCAACCATGATTTCGTTGCCGCAGTTCTCTTTCCCCCACTTCTGACCAAGAATTCGCAATATTGCATCCAGCCAATAGTACGATGATCAGTAGTAAATGAACACGCAAACCACTATCCTCATAACTTAAAACGCCGCCAAAGAGTGGCACAGAGCAATTCTTTTGTCTAGCCACCGGCACAGGTTAGAATCACATCATTGAGCCACAAAAGAATACTGTCTAATACCTCATCAAAAGGGATGTTCATGCAATCCGTTGTTACTAATGTTGTTAGCACAATTTTATTAGCCAGCTCGCTCATGTTATTAGTTGCATGCGGTCCATCCTCATATGAACTGCAAGAACAACAACGGTTAGCGGAACGTCAAGCCCAAGCAGAGCTGGCGGCAGAACGTGAACAAACACTAAGACAACAACGACGCAGCCAACGGCTAAACGATGCAAAAGCAGCTTGGAGTTCCAAACGCTATCCGGATGAAAATCAATGGCTATCGATGCTCGGCACATCTCAAGGTATGAATACAGATGAGATTATTTATGCCGAATTCATGTTACAGCCATTGGATTATAACTACCGAGAAGGAAAGCAAAGTTTTGTCATCGTTGATCTCCGTGCCATTTTATCATCATCAAACATCCCTTTATTAGAATTTTCAGTGCATAAGGAAACGTTTCTCGATGACATGCAAAATGTAATAGAGCTGCCTACAGGAAAACGAATCGCAGTTGTCACTGATAATTTCAAACGTAAAAAGTCCTTATTAACTGAACAAAAAACATGGCGTTGGGAATACGGTACCATTGAGGACATAAGTTGGTTTCAAGACCCTACACGCACAATTAGTCATGCAAATAATCGTGAGATGACCCTGCAGTTAGGTTTTCGTTTATGCAGACTAGTCACTTGCCAGAAGCAATATCAATATGAACAACATTCTATCAACGGATTTTCAGCAGATGTCGTCAGCGCATTGATAAGTGATCGTTCAAAACAGCAAATTTTGGCTGAATTTGTTAGTGATAGATCCTAGTATGCTGCAAATGCCCCTTAATAGTTATTGCTCCTACATTGATCAGGATCTGAAACACAGAAAATAAAAACTTATATTTAGTCTAATTAATTTAATACGATAAAATTCAAAAACACTTTCATACAAGGAAGTATTAGATGATCACAACGGATCCTCACGCTAACTCATCTAATCATTCGCAACAAACGCGTCAAGTCCCGATTGTATTCACAGCTTCAGCATGGGGATACACCAAACTTTATGACCGTGTGATACAGTTTTTTATTGGGTGATATGGAAGGATTTACCGAAGTAATTTTAGGTGCCGTCGTGTCATTAACTGAAAACAGCTTCAGCCGTCGAATGGAATCAGAAGCAGACGAATTCGCATCCTATAACCGACAAACAGCTGGTTTATCACCTGCCCTTATTGGTGATGCTTTAGCACTTATCACCGGTATCGAGGCTGAAGCAGATCCGGAAATGGGTGATGACATAATCGCTGAAGAGATAGAAAAATCGCATAACATTGATTTAGATGAATGGTTAGAATATCTAAGCTCGCATCCAGATACTCGAAAGCGTATCGAACGCTCGCGTGAAGCCGTGTTTGATAAGCAATAGTTCAGAACACTCATCTGACGTCAGAATCTCTAAAATAAAATCACAAAAAAACCAGCTCTATGGCTGGTTTTTTGTTTAGCTTTTTAACACTTGCATCTTTTTTGATGTAAGCATTCTAAGCGGATAATTAAAATCCGATAGAAGCTGAAACACCGTAGAAAATACCAGATACATCTACGTCAACATCAACATCAACATCTGTTTGATCTTTATCGGTTTTCATCGACATAGAACGATAACCAACTTCCACACCAAGATCTGCAATTGCAATCGGTAAATCATAACCCACGGCATAACTAATGTCGGTGGTCACATCACCTGCGTAATTCACTTCTAACTGACCATATACACCAAAAGGAGAACCTACTTTCGCTTCAGCAAACGCCATCGGCAGTACAAAATTCAAATCAACGTCTTCACGTTGAGCAGCCGTCTCTATTACTGCTGAACCATCAAAGGCACGCGCGGTGGCACCTAAATTGATATCGATATAGGGAAGCGGTAATGGCAATCCCCAGTAAGCGGTGTAATCGGTATGTGACAAGTCAATTTCAGTGTTTACCGGACCAGCAACAAACGTTTCATCATTAAAAACAACTGGGGAAATAAATCTGCCTTTACCAGAAAGATCCAATGACGTATTGCGAATACGAAGATTAGGAATGAACGGTACTGGATGCTCAACAAACACGGTCAGCTGTGTGCCGTTCTCTGCATCCAAACCAAATCCGTTCTCATCGTCATCTACTGAAATACCATCATCCACTTGACCACTTGGATCAGCGTTCCAAATGCTGGCTTTGGCACCAACGGTAAATAACAAGTCAGCGTGTGCTGCAAGCGGTGTGATTGCCGATATGCATAAGGCCAATGCGATTTTTTTCATGGGCTATTCCTATCCTAGGATGGTTATGTGTTGTGTAGTTTATTATTTAAGAGTTATTAAAAACTCATACCGATACGATGCCCTACTTCTTCGTAAGCTTCAACCACACCGCCCAATCCTTGACGAAAACGGTCTTTATCGAGCTTTTCACGTGTCTCTTTATCCCACAAACGACAACCATCTGGAGAGAACTCATCGCCCAATACGACTTCGCCATGAAACAAACCAAACTCTAGCTTATAGTCGACCAATATCATGTTGCCCTTCGCGAATAGCTCTTTGAGCACGGCATTCACTTGGAAAGTCAGTTCTTTCATACGATCCATCTGTGCATCTTCAGCCCAGCCAAAAGAGCGCGCATGAAATTCGTTAACCATCGGATCACCAAGCGCATCGTTCTTTAAAAACAGTTCGAACGTTGGAGGATCAAGATCAATACCTTCTTCCACGCCTAAACGACGACACAAACTGCCTGCCGCTACGTTACGGACAACACATTCGAGTGGAATCATATCAAGACGTTTTACAACCGCTTCGGTATCCGATAACAATGTCTCGAAATGCGTAGGAATGCCGGCATCAGACAAATGGCTCATAATGAAGGCGTTGAACTTATTGTTCACCATACCTTTACGATCCAACTGTTCAATTTTTTTACCATCAAACGCCGACGTGTCGTTTCGGAACTCCAACACCATATAATCGGCATCATCAGTGGTGTACACAGACTTAGCTTTGCCTGAGTATAAAAGTTCGCGCTTTTCCATGG
>JARGOI010000037.1:9004-12584 GCA_029212275.1 Thalassolituus sp. | reverse complement strand
AGCTATTTAAAAGCAGCGTTTTACGAAAACCTAGATGCTGCAGCGGCTGACTTCTTCAAGTGCCCAGACATCGTGATTACATTGGTAGGCTATACAGATTCACGCGGCAGCCAAAGTTACAATCGTAAGCTTGCCTTAAAACGTGCAGAATCAGTGGCTGTTTACCTTGTCAGTAAAGGTGTGGCCTCGAATCGCATTGTTACGATTTCTCAGGGTATCGATGATTCACGTCAGTTGATGGAGTTTGAGAAACGTCGAGTCGAACTTTACTTTGGTGATAAAACGAGAAATCGTTAAGTTGCAAAAGTAAGCATTTAAGATAAAAACCGCTCAATCGAGCGGTTTTTTTTGGTCTTAAATTCGGGCGTTATTTCTTTAAATTCATCGATATTGTTACGGTTCTGGATATTGTTAGCGTTGTGTAAACAGTTGATTACACTCGGTAAGTCTATTGTTAGATTAACGTACGGTCTGTATATTGTTAGTTGTGTTAAAAATAAGAACAATCTACAAATTCTGATCCACATCTTAGTTGTATTGAACATGTTTTTTGTTCTTTAGGTGTTATGGCATTCGGTTACATTTCCTCGTGAAGCGTTTGGATCCATCTCTACCAAATCAAGCATTACGGAGAGAGAAGGTATGTACCTAATCAAACAACTGATGATTGTAATGATCACTATCATCAGTTTTTACGCATCAGGCGTGGCAGCGTTAACTGCGCCTACCCCCATCCAACTAAACCAAACTACAAATGGTTATCTAAGTGCGCCCAAATCCGCCGATTTATTGGATGGGCGGGTAATGTATATTTGGAGTGAAAACGCCGAAGATACTGATAACGCAGAAGCGTTTCTTCAAGGGCGAATTTACGGTACAGATGGGACTGCCTTAACTGAACAGTTTCAATTCAATATATGGCCTGTTAGTGGTTCAAATTATGATATCGATAATTTAAATATTGCGACATTACCCAATGGCAATGTGTTGATCGGTTATGTTCGTAATGGTGCAACGACGGGCTCTGCCTCAGAGGAACCTGTTTTTAGTATTGTGAATCCAAATATTGCTCCCAATACTGCCGGATTTTACGTAATAACAGACGTTGAAGTTCAAGATGTTGATACGACTCCAGACGAGTCAGGTCCCGTTATAACGGTGCTTGACGATGGCCGTTTTGTGATGACTTGGATGCTGAATGGCTTATTGACAAATAACAGTGAACAGTCGCTAAAAAATCGTATATTTAATATAGATGGCACCCCTGTTGGTGATAGCTTCGAGATAGGTACTTGGGATGTAAATGGCAATGATGCTTACGATGTTCCGAATTTCACCTCTAAAAAACTAAGCAACGGCAACGTAGTTATTGGTTACGCAATTTCATCATCTTCTGCCGCGGGCAATCATGTCCGACCCGTATTTCAAATATTTAATCCAAATACTGGTTCGTCTGTTGCCGTAGATAGAAATATAGAGCAAAACCCTACTAGTTCTAATGATGGCCCACCCGTCATTCAGCCACTAAAAGACGGACGTTTTATGGCCGTTTGGGGAATAGCATCAACAAGTACATCAGGTTATCCATTGAAGGGCAGAATTTTCAATGCAGATGGCAGCCCCTCAACCAATCAATTTGATGTCACATCGATCGATGTTGACGGTGAAGATGGATGGAAAACAGATAATTTTGTGATTACTGAGCTCACAAATGGTCGTGTTGTCGTGGGTTTCGTTCAAGATGATGTTGGATTTTTGGGTATTACAAGAACGTCAACTAAGCTACGTATTTTTGATCCCAGCCTTTCTCCTAACGACGAAGGATTTAAGTCAGCATCAATTCCTATAAGTATTAGTAGTTCTAGTACTAGCCCGCCAATTATTGTGGCGCACCAAGACAATCCTTACTTTACCGTTGCTTGGCATAGTAGAGCTACCTTTTTATCTGGCGGAGATATTTTAGTACGTGTCTATAAGTCAGATGGTGCTCCTCTAACGACATCACCTGAGCGTCTGCAAAATACTTTGACCATTTCTAATGATCTAAACGATCGTTTGGATGACACAGACAACTACGATTGGGGCCAAATTCAGTTAACCGCACTTTCAACCGGTGATGTTGCATTAAGTTGGGCGGGTGACCAAGGAATTACCTTTAGTTCAGCGCCTTATGCGGTAACATTATTGACGGCTGACTCTGATGGTGATGGTACGTTTGATGTTGATGAAACTGATTTCGACAATGATGGCCTGTTAAATACTGAAGAAGCTTTATTAGGTACAGAACCTAGAAATGCCGATTCTGATGGTGATGGTAAAAATGACTTCGACGAAGTGACTGCCAACGGTGGTTCGATAGCTTCCCCTACCAACAGTGACAATGACACGATCATTGATGCCCTTGACTCCTTTATTCTTGATACAGATGGCGATGGTGTCGTCGACGAATTAGATTCGTTGAATAACGCGGATAATGATGAAGATGGTGATGGCTTCAGCAATGCAGTGGAAACCGATCCTTCAATCAATACCGATCCTCTTGATGCCAGTAGCTTTCCTATTGACAGGGATGCTGACGGAGACGCTGACGGTGTTGAAGACTTTCTTGATCAGTGTCCGACCACTTCTTCAGGTTTAGCAGTTGATGATGATGGCTGCCCAACGGTAGCTGGTATCGTTGCTGCCTCTGACTTCCCAGCCGATGGTGGTTACGGTAATCAAGATTTAATTGATGTGGGTCTGATTAATACATTTCCCGGCAATGTTCCTTTCTATGAAGAAGCAATTGCTAACACGGATCCATCGCCAACGACTTTGGAAGAGTTACAGGACATTGTTAATGCAGTGAATGATGCTGTCTCGGCTTCCAATCTTATATTGGTACAAATCGGTGAAGAAGCGGACGAAGCGAACAGCGTTCCTTCGGTGGTGACGGTGAACGAAATCGCTATCATCCTTCCTGAAATCAGGGGTTTAGTGCCTGCAAACGAAGCTGAGTATCAGAACTATATCGATGCCAACCCCAGCCTATTTAATGAGCCTGCAACGGTTTCGCAAGTGAAGTCGATGGTGACCGCAGTGAACACTGCTGTGAATGCGGCGGTGGCTGCGTCCGACTTAGTTCTGGTTCAGATCGGTGAGGAAGCGGACGAAGCGAATACCGTTCCTTCGATGGTGACAGTAGCTCAAATCGCTATTATCATTCCTCAAATCTCCGGTCTAGTAGCAGAGAATCAAACTGAGTATCAAAACTACATTGACGCCAACCCAACCTTATTTGATGCGCCAGCAACGGCAGCGCAAGTACAAAATATGGTGAACGCAGTTAACGCTGCAGTGGCTGTGTCTAATTCAGTGCTTGCGCAGATAGGTGACGAAGCAGACGAAGCGAACGTCGTTCCTTCGGTGGTGACGGTTGCTAAAATCGCCACCATCCTTCCTAACATCACCGGTTTGGTGTTAGAGAACGAAGCTGATTATCAAACCTACATTGATGCCAACCCAACATTATTTGATGATCCCGCGACGGCCACGCAAGTACAAGACATGGTGACAGTCGTCAACGCTGCTTTAGGCACGT
>JARGOI010000037.1:7701-8904 GCA_029212275.1 Thalassolituus sp. | reverse complement strand
ACGGCCACGCAAGTACAAGACATGGTGACAGTCGTCAACGCTGCTTTAGGCACGTCTGAAACAGTATTGGCTCAGATAGGTAAGGAAGCCGATGAGGAAAATATTCTTCCTTCGGTGGTGACGGTAGCTCAAATCGCCACTATCATTCCTCAAATCACCGGGCTGGTGTCTGAAAACGAAGCGGACTATCAAAACTATATTGATGCCAACCCAACCTTATTTGATGATCCTGCCACGGTCACGCAAGTACAAAGCATGGTGACCGCGGTTAACCTTGCGTTAAGCACGTCAGATTCAGTATTGGTTCAGATTGGCGATGAAGCGGACGAAGCGAACGTCGTTCCTTCGGTGGTGACGGTTGATCAAATCGCCATCATTATTCCTGAAATCACAGGTCTTGTTCCTGAGAACGAAACTGAGTATCAAAACTACATTGACGCTAACCCAACTTTGTTTGACGAGCCAGCAACGGCTGCGCAAGTACAGAGCATGGTGGCCGCAGTGAATACTGTTGTAAATATTTCAAACTCTGTTCTCGAACAGATTGGTGAAGAAGCAGACGATCCAGATGTTAATGATTCGATTGTGACAGCGGATCAACTCGCCACCATCTTGCCTGAAATTACAGAGTTAGTGGCTGCGAACGAAACTGAGTATCAGAACTACATTGATGCAAACCCAAGCCTATTTGATGAGCCAGCAACGGCTGAACAAGTCCAAACGCTAGTGACCACGGTCAACGCTGCAGTCATCACGTCAGACTCTGTTCTGGAACAAATTGGTAAAGAAGCCGACAGTCCTAACGCGATTGAGTCAATGGTGACTGTGGCGCAAATGGCGACAATCTTACCAGCGATTACTGATCTGGTGCTTGCGAATGAGACCTTCTATCAAGATTACATCGATGAAAATCCTGAAATGTTCAGCGCACCCGCGACCTCAGAACAAGTACAACTCATGGTTTTTCTAGTAAACGCAACGGCCCCTGATCCTGATTCTGATGGCGATGGGTTAACGGATGCCCAAGAGGCTGTATTAGGAACTGATCTACTATTAGCTGATAGTGATGGTGATGGCAGAAATGATCTTGAGGAAGTGGGCGACGTAAATAACCCAGTCGACAACGATAATGACGGTATTATTGATGCCCTTGAGTCTTCGATCCTAGATGATGACGGCGATGGTGTTGTTAATGAACTGGAT
>JARGOI010000037.1:5277-7601 GCA_029212275.1 Thalassolituus sp. | reverse complement strand
CCTTGAGTCTTCGATCCTAGATGATGACGGCGATGGTGTTGTTAATGAACTGGATTTGGTTAACGGAGCCGATAACGACAGCGATCAAGATGGAATCTTCAACTCTGTTGAAACTAAGATTGGTTCAAATCCGCTCAATGAAGACAGTGATGGCGACTTTATCAATGACGCTATTGAGCTGGGTATTATTCTAACAGGTCAAGACGCTGATAATGACGGTATCGACGACGCTATGGATGCTGATACACTTGGTTTACCTGATCTTAATGGTGACGGTATTGCTGACAGTGCCGTTCGTGATACGGACGATGACGGCGAGCCAGACCTGCTTGATAAAGACAGCGATGGCGACGGTATTGAGGACTCTGTAGAAGATAATACGAGAGATTCCGACAACGACGGTATCCTTGATCACCTCGACCCCGTCGATGGATCGGACGGTAATGTTCAGGTCGGGGGCGGTGACAGTGATGGCGATGGAATTCCTGATATCCTTGATTGCTGTCGTGACAGTGACTTTGATGGTATTCCAGATTATACCGAAGACGACAGCGATGCTGATTTTGTCAGTGACAGTATTGAAGCGTCACTCTCTGGTATCGATAGTGATGATGATGGCTTGGATGACACATTAGATGCCGATGCTGATGGCGATGGCAGTACCGATGCTGGCAAAGTTGATGCGAATGGCGATGGCGTTAATGACTTCTTACTGGATACGGATGGTGATGGTCTGTACGACTTCCAAGATCCTGACAGTGACAATGATGGCTTACTCGATGAGCTAGAATCCGGTTTTGGTACGCCTTCAATGATCCCAATGGATTCTGATGACGACGGTATTCCAGATCGCACCGATGCTTCCTCTGTTCCTGGTGTTGCAGGTGGCGGTGACAGCGATAACGACGGTTTAACCGATGCAGATGAATGTCCTGAAGCTAAACTTGAAGGATATGCAGCCTGCGCGGATTCCGATAACGACGGTACACCAGATTATTTTGAAGTAAACGAGGAAACAGACTTGGCTCCAACAGAACCGACATCACCGGTGAACAACGGTAATGGCATTACAAATGCTGTGCAAACAGGGACGAGTTCATCTGGTTCTATGACAATGATGTGGTCTTTGTTAGGACTGTTGTTGGTACGTCGTCGACATTTGCTGATGTTGGGGGTGTTATTTGCCTCCTTTAATAGCACTGCTGCCGAAGTACCCAATGACGATCGTTTTTTTTTTACAGGATTAATTGATTACAGTTTATTCACGCCAGAAACGGCTGGATCTGGTGTCACCATCACCGATGACGCTGATTTCGGTTATACACTGGGGATGGGCTACGATGTGTCTAGTCAATGGGCCTTGCAGGGAACTTGGAGCGATCACGGTGCAACAATCGCTGAGTTTTCTGGGAATGAAGTTGATATTGATTATGCCAGTACTTCTTTGGTTGCTCAGTGGTATCCACTGATTATGGGGACTAACGCGCGTTATTTACAACAATGGCCGCGACAATTTAACTGGTTTGTCAGTGGCGGATTAAGCAAAATCTACACTGGCGGAACAGCATCCACCGAAGTACAAAATTTCGCAAACGCAACTTTCGGCGTGGGTGCAACCTACGGATTCACGGGTAATTTGCTTGCTAAAGCCACTCTCACACAAGTGTCTGGTGATGTGATGACCTTTGGTCTAGGCCTATCTTGGTATCCTTTTGCTCCAATGGCGCGCGGCATAGTGGCTGAGGAAGTTGTGTCAAAACCTAATGTGATTGAGGCGGTTGATATTTCCTATGAGCCGGCTCCGGTTTCTAACGTTCCTCCCGTTCGACAACTTCTTAGCCTAGGTGCTGTTGAGGCGAAACAAGAAGATCAATGTCAAATTGAGCGTTCACGAGCAGACGTATTATTTGGTTACGATTCTAGTTTCTTAAAAGCCGCTTTTTATTCAAGTCTTGATAAAGCTGTGGCCGATTTTTTTAAATGTCCTGACATGACGATCACACTGGTTGGTTATGCAGATAGTCGTGGTAGTCAAAGCTACAACATCAAGCTTGCTTTAAAACGAGCAAGATCTGTTGAAGATTATCTGACTAACCGAGGCGTGCCTGCTAATCGAATCTTGACAATGTCGAAAGGCGTCGACGATTCGCTTGAATTGATGGAGTTCGAAAAACGCCGTGTTGATGTTTTCTTTGGCGATCAAACAAAAAATCGTTAATGTTGGAATTTGAATAAAAACCGCTGACATTAGCGGTTTTTTCATTTTAGGGCGGGGCTATAAAACTTCAAGAATAAGCGTCAATGTGAGAAAGGTTTCAAAGTAA
>JARGOI010000037.1:2667-5177 GCA_029212275.1 Thalassolituus sp. | reverse complement strand
CCAGCAAGAGGGCCACCAATATTGGCGATGTCTGCGAAGTTACTGTCTAAACCGGATTGATAATCTTCTTCTAACGGTAAACGCCATACGCGATCGTTGGAATAGCTGCCGGCCTCAATAAGCTCTTTAGCAAGCTCCTCGTCTACCGTAAATAGCCCCGAATTGACTTTGCCCAATGCTGCCATGCAAGCGCCGGTCAAAGTCGCGACATCGACACAGGTGGAGGGCGAATATTCACGGATGGCTAATGTTAATGCATCGCATAACACCAAGCGGCCCTCGGCATCGGTGTTGAGTATCTCAACCGTCTGACCGGAAAGGGTGGTGACAACATCGCCGGGTTTGCTGGCATTGCCTGCGGGCATATTCTCAGCAGAGGTGATGACTGCAACGACGTTTATGGCTGGCTTTAAGATCGACAAAGTTTTCATGGTGCCTAATATAGACGCAGCACCACACATGTCGTATTTCATTTCGTCCATTTTGGCGCCGGGCTTGAGACTAATACCGCCAGTATCAAAGGTGATGCCTTTGCCCATAATCATGTGAGCCGCTTCATCACCTGCGCCCTTGTATTCCATAAATATGAGCTTGCCCGGTTCCACAGAGCCTTTGGACACAGAATAGAAAGCACCTGCGCCCATTTCTTTTAGTTCTTCTTCATCATAAATCTTGCACTTGAAGCCAGCTTCTTTAGACAGCTTTTCAGATTCAGATGCTAAATAACTAGGTGTACAAATATTGGGCGGCATGTTGCCAAGGTCTCGGGCGTAATTGGTACCAACGCCTTTGGCGTCTGCCACTGCTAAGTCTTTAGCAACATCATCTCCCAACCAAATAAGTGCTTCTGGTCCAGAGGGCACAACAACGCTGGTTTTAGTCGTAGTGAAGCGGTAAAGCGCAGTGTGAATACCAAGTACGATTTGTTCTGCCCACCAAGCTTGCGGAAAGGCATCTGAACTCAACGGGGTAACGTCCAATGCAACAGTCCCTTTCGTGTCTGCAATGCTGTCGGCGATTTTTTTCACGATCTTCAAAGCACTGACACGGCTCATAGGAAGCTTGCCGGTACCTACAATGACGAGACGTTTCGCTGCAACGCTGGGAACCTTATGAAAGAGAGCTGATGAGGCTGTTTTACCGGTAATATCACCATCACTAATACGCTCGGTAATATAGCCATTACTGGCTTCATCGAGTGCTGCGGTATTGCCAGAGAGTGTTAAGGTCTCATCCAAGGTAACGATTAAACAATCGGCTGCGACGGTCTGAGCCGCACCGGAAACGATCTGAAACTTCATAGTAACTCCCAAGCTGAATGTCAGTAATGATGGTACTTATATTAGTAGTTTGCGACGACGCGGCAAAAAAACAAGGGGGAGTGTGTAAGATGTATAACAAGTGAGGCAAACCTAGGTACAATACCCACCGTTTGATTCAAGAAGCGCTCAGCCATAGTTTTTTCTATTTTATTGGCAGAGGTTGGCTGATATGGACTGCAGCTAAAATTGATTATTTTTTGACCGTTTTGAGACTAAGCCCACTGATGATATATACGGATTATTCCAAGTGATTTTGTTTCGCTATTTAGCACGAGAGCTGGCAGGCTCTTTAATTGCCGTGACCATTGTTTTGTTGATGATATTAATGAGCGGTCGTTTGATCCAGCAACTGGCGTCGGCTGCTGCTGGTGAGGTGTCGCTAGAAATCGTTTTTTATACGTTACTGCTGCGCTTGCCATCATTTTTAGAAATGATCCTGCCCTTGGCCTTCTTTATCTCCATCTTGTTGTCTTACGGTCGTCTGTACACCGAAAACGAAATGACGATTTTAACCGCGACTGGCTTTTCTGAGCGTCGTTTGTTGTTTTATACAATGATTCCAGCGGTTTTTATCACGGCGTTAGTGGCTCTGTTTTCGCTTTATTTAAGCCCGTTAGGCGCGGAAAAAATGGAAGCGCTGTACCAAAAGCAAGCGGAATTGACCGAATTTGAGCTGTTGGCACCTGGGCGTTTTCAAAGTATGAAGGGCGGCTCTCGAGTGACCTATACCGAGTCGTTATCGGCAGATAAAAAAATCATGAACAATGTCTTCATCGCCGATGGTAATACGATTTTGTTAGCCGATGAGGGCAGCCAATACATCAGTGATGAAACCGGCTCGCGTTATTTAGAACTCAAAAATGGCAAACGCTTCGATATCACCACCGGGTCATTAGAATATCAAACGCTGAGTTTTCAGCAGTACGGCGTTAAAATTGCCGACGAACCGGAAGCACGTCGCCGTTTACGTAAAGAAGCGGTGCCTACGCAACAGTTACTCGGATCGGACAATCCTCAATACCAAGCCCAGTTCCAGTGGCGTGTGTCACTTATTATCATGGTGCCTTTGATTACCCTGATCGCGTTTCCGTTATCCAAAGTAAACCCTCGCCAAGGACGTTTTGCGCGTTTATTTCCCGCGATGATTTTATTTATGGTGTACATCTCGGTGCTGATTTCTATGCGCGG
>JARGOI010000037.1:0-2567 GCA_029212275.1 Thalassolituus sp. | reverse complement strand
TTTCTGCAAGCGCTGGAATTTATGGGTTTACGCTTGCCGCGTCGAGCGTATGAATACATGCCGATGGCATGCTTGATCGGCTGCTTGGCCGGATTAGGAACCATGGCAGGTAACAGCGAATTGACGGTCATGCGAGCCGCAGGTTTGTCGGTAAGACGTATTAGCTGGTCAGTCATTAAGCCGGTGATTCTATTGATGATTGCCAGTCTGCTGTTGGCTGAATTTGCTATTCCTACTCTCGAACGTATCGCGCAGTCACAAAAAGCCGTGGCCCAAGGTAAGGGCGAAGCACTGAATAACAAAGGCGAAGGTTATTGGCACCGCGAAGGCAATGAGTTTATGCGCTTTCGTGCAATCGAACCCAACGGTGTATTGCATGGCATCACCTTGTTTGATTTTGATGAAAATCGTGAGTTGATTAAAGTTACAACCGCTGAGCGTGCTTTGTATCAGCGTCAGCAGTGGCAAATGCAGAAAGTTAAAGAGATGATCATCACCCAAGATGCCACAAAAGCCATTACATATGATTCCTTGATCTGGAATTCTGGTCTGTCACCAGAGCGCTTAAGCGTGGTGATGGTTGAGCCTCGCGACATGTCGATTTCCGATTTGTATCGCTACGCTAACTATTTACAACACCAAGATCTCAACGCTGATAACTATTTGTTGTCTTTTTGGCGCAAGGTAACGCAACCATTGGGCACGTTTGCTTTGGTGATTTTAGGTATTTCTTTTATTTTCGGGCCGCTGCGTTCAGTTCCGGCAGGATCGAGAATTTTTTCCGGGATATTGGTGGGATTAGTCTATAAATATCTGGAAGAAATGCTGGCGCCAGCCAGTATCGTATTTGGCTTTCAGCCTATTTTAGCCAGTATTATTCCAATTATCCTTTGTGCCACCTTAGGCCTATGGATGATGAGGCGGGCAGGGTAAGGATTCCATAATCCCTTTATTTAAATTTAATAAACGTTGTTATTTTGAGAGATTTTTGGGCTTATAAACCACTTTAGTCAGCGATGCCATGTCATGCCATGTGCGTTGTTTTTTATCAAACAGCATCCACCAAAAACCCAAACCAAACAGAACTATTGAGAAGCCGCCCGCGACGCTGCGCAATATTGCGTGGCTTAAACGAAATTGTGATCCATCTTCGGTAATGGCATACAGACCCCACGCTTTCATTCCAATGGTTTGACCACCACGACGCCAAGAATGCATGTAGTACAAAAATATAAAACTATACATAAGTGATGCCGCCATCGCTGGGCTAAGTCGTGGTAATTCTGCATATCCTAATGCTTTGGATATGAGGGTCACCAAGATCCCGCCAATTAAAATATAAATGGCAATAATTATTAGCGAATCGTAAGCCAAAGCCAGTAAACGACGCATAAGCGATGCGGTAGGGTAGTTTGCAAGAGACATAGCGTATCCACGAAATTTTAACTTTATAAGACCTTAATCAAGATCTTAAATGCCGCGCAATGTTATCATAATCATCAATGTTTTCGCAGCGGAGTCCATCGTGGTCGATTTATTTGATGCCAGATTAGAGTACACCCAAGGTCGGTTAGACGAGCACACCAGTGCCGCCGATCCGATGACGCAATTTCATGCTTGGTTCGAAGCCTATCAGCAGTCCGAGCCGCATGAAGTGAATACCATGACCATTGCCAGCGTCGACAGTCACGGACAGCCTTGGCAACGAGTGGTATTACTTAAAGCTTATGATGAAAACGGCTTTATCTTTTTTACCAATTATCAGAGTAATAAAGGCCAGCACTTTGCCGAGAATCCGCGTGCAGCGTTGCACTTTTTTTGGGGTGAGCAAGAACGCCAAGTGCAGGTGCAGGGCTTGATTAGTAAAATCAGCCGCGCAGAAACCGCGACCTATTTTCATTCGCGTCCGCGTGACAGCCAGCTTGGTGCATGGGCATCGCAACAGAGTCAGCCGATTGCAGATCGAGAGACCTTAGAAGCTAACTTTGCCGCCGTAAAAGCACGATACGAAAGTGAAGATGTGGTTCCAGTGCCTGATCATTGGGGTGGCTATCGTATTACGCCAAGTCGTTTGGAATTCTGGCAGGGAGGTGCAGCACGGTTGCATGATCGGGTGGAGTATCAGCAACAGGAGAATGGCGATTGGGTAAAGACACGGCTTAACCCTTAGTCATGCCTTAACGATTCTATTTAAAAATAGTTTAATAAGAAGTAAACAACAGCGCTTTTCATTACCATCGCTTTTCATTAGAAAAGAATAGCGCTGTTGTTATTTATTTACCGCATTAAGATTTCAACACGATTAGAGTTTTACCCGGCCCCACGCTTTGACCTGCTTCGCGTAGCAACTCAACTATGGTGCCAGATTTATGCGCACTGATTTCGATTTCCATTTTCATAGACTCCAAAATCAACAGTGTTTGTCCAGCGGTGACTTGTTGACCGGGTTCGACCAGTACTTGCCAAACGTTGCCAGATACATGGCTTTCTACGGCAAACTCATCCGCAGCCAACACACGCTCTTCGACGTCTTCAACGATGGCCGTGTCGGTTTCAAAGCGCAACAA
>JARGOI010000482.1 GCA_029212275.1 Thalassolituus sp. | reverse complement strand
GTATTTCTGGTGATCCCTTTGGCCGCGGTATTGTTGTATAAACAATTTGCTGGCTCGACATCTCCCGAATTTGTAACGGATCCGACACCAAGAGCGAGTCAATCTGCTGCGGCAGCTCAGATGCAAAATCAGGCTATGCCTAGTGCCTCCAATCCCAACACTTCTATGCCCAGTACTTCTATGTCTAATTCTACAATGCCCAGCATGCAAAACAATCCGGCGATGAATGCCAGTATGTCTGAGTTAGCGCAACGTTTACGTAAGCGTTTGGAAGAGCAAACACCCAATGATGTTTCAGGTTGGTTTTTACTTGGACGTACGTATATGGAAGAAAATGATTACGTAAATGCGGTGTATGCCTATAAGAAAGCGTCTGCGTTATCACCGTCAGATCCTAAAATTATCGAGGCATTAACTCAGGCAATGGCAATGCTGCCTAATGATTCTATGCAGTCTCAGCCGAATATGAGCATGCCCGCGATGCCAAGTTCTGAATCTAACGAATCTGTTCTGGCGGCTGCACCGATTATCGTTAAATTAAGCATCACAATGGATGCTTCGCTTGCTAATCAGGCTAACGCTAATGATGCCCTTTTTGTTTATATTAAAGCCGTTGGAGGCCCGCGTTTTCCTTTAGCTGCCAAGCGATTGAGTGTGGCTAACTTACCAGTAACCCTAGAGTTGTCCGATGCTGATGCGATGATGCCGGGTACCAGTTTGGCTAATTTCAGCGAGTTTTTGGTGGGTGCAAGAGTCTCTAAGTCTGGCAATGCCATCACTCAACCGGGCGATTTGTTCGGTGAAGTGACGACTCAGAACTTAACCCAGCCAATCAATATCTCTATAGCTCAGACAAAGTAAGGATAAACTAAGCTTTCCTTTGAGATGGTTTACATTCATCGCTTTGTAATATGGGGCGCATTGTTAGACAATAGCGCCCTTATTTTATGTAGCTGCTTAACACTATGTCTCAATCCGAATTTATTACCGAAGTTGGCAAGCGCCGCACGTTCGGTATTATCTCTCACCCCGATGCGGGTAAAACTACCATCACCGAGAAACTTTTGCTTTTCGGTAACGCCATTCAGCTTGCAGGTACCGTAAAAGGGCGTAAGACGGGCCGCATGGCCACATCCGATTGGATGCAGATGGAGCAAGAACGTGGTATCTCGATTACCACCTCGGTGATGCAGTTTCCTTATCGTGATCGTATGGTCAACTTATTAGATACCCCAGGACACGAAGACTTTTCGGAAGATACCTATCGTACGCTGACCGCCGTTGACTCTGTATTAATGGTGATTGACGGTGCGAAAGGGGTAGAAGATCGAACCATTAAGCTGATGGAAGTATGTCGTTTACGTGATACGCCGATTTTTACCTTCATTAACAAAATGGACCGCGAAGTTCGTGATCACATCGAAGTGATGGATGAAATTGAAACCATCCTTAAAATTAAATGCTCTCCTGTCACTTGGCCTATTGGCATGGGAAAGGCATTTAAAGGGGTGTATAACCTGCTGACAGATACTATTCATGTATTTCAGCCGGGCAAGGGCAGTGTGGTGCCGGATGATATTCAGGTTCAGGGGCTGACATCACCAGAAGCCGTTAAACTGCTTGGGCAAGATTTGATTGATGAAATTCGTGACGAAATTGAATTAGTCCAAGGTGCCAGTCACGAGTTTAATCTGCAAGAGTATTTAGATGGGCAATTAACCCCTGTATTTTTCGGCACGGCATTGGCGAACTTTGGTGTACGTGAAATGTTAAATTACTTTGTTGAGTGGGCGCCAGCACCGTTACCACGTGAAACAGACAAAGGATTGATTGCGCCTAAAGACAGCACTTTTAGTGGCTTTATCTTTAAAATTCAGGCCAATATGGACCCTAAGCATCGCGACCGTATTGCCTTTATGCGTATTTGCTCTGGTACCTATAATAAAGGTATGAAGATGAAGCATGTGCGCATTAATAAGGATATTAAAATTGCCGATGCGGTGACCTTTTTAGCAGGTGATCGATCGGCAGTAGAAGAAGCGCTTTCTGGTGATATCATTGGATTGCATAACCATGGCACCATCCAGATTGGCGATACTTTTACTGCGGGTGAGGATATGCAGTTTACCGGTATTCCGCATTTTGCGCCCGAGTTGTTTAAACGTGTGCGTTTAAAAGATCCACTAAAAATGAAGCAGTTGCAGAAAGGTTTGCAGCAGCTATCCGAAGAAGGTGCGACCCAGTTATTTATGCCACTCAATAATAACGATCTTAT
>JARGOI010000036.1:5740-12659 GCA_029212275.1 Thalassolituus sp. | reverse complement strand
CCCATAAAACACGGGTGTTTTAGTTAAAACCAAAAAGTTTGCCAAAATTCGATAGTGCGTTGGAATGCCCCTCGCAGACTGTTACCAGAAAGAGTCTGAGGCTTTTTAAGTGACTACTTAATTTGCAGCAATTTCTGTTCCGTCATCAGGACAGATAATGAAAGACTCAATAAATAACTATTAAGGCATATTCAGAGGTGCCTTAAATGAATTGAGAAGGTTGGATATGACTTACCGTTATACCTTAGGCAATAAAACCTGGCAGTTTGCTAGCTTGGCCGAGCTCATGGCTAAGGCCACACCAGCGCGTTCCGGTGACCGCTTATCGGGTGTGATTGCACATTCGGCAGAAGAGCGCGCCATTGCGCAAATGACGCTTGCCGAAGTGCCCCTGAAAACGTTTTTAAATGAAGTACTTATTCCATACGAAGACGACGAAATTACGCGTCTTATTATTGATGATCATGACAAAACGGCTTTTTCTGCAATCTCACATTTAACCGTTGGTGATTTTCGTAATTGGCTATTAAGTGACGAAGTGACCTCCGATGTGCTTACTAAAGTTCGTGCAGGTATTACCCCGGAAATGGCCGCCGCCGTTGCCAAAATAAGTCGCAATCAGGATCTGATTCTGATCTCTAAAAAATGTCATGTCACCACGGCGTTTCGAAACACCATAGGTTTGCCCGGCCATTTATCGACACGCCTGCAACCCAACCATCCTATTGATGATGTCAACGGAATCGCCGCCAGTATTTTGGATGGCTTGATGTACGGTAGTGGCGATGCCGTCATTGGTATTAATCCGGCGACGGATAATGTGGCGCAAGCCATCAAACTGATGAAATTGATGGATGAGGTGATCCAAAAATACGAGATCCCGACACAGTCGTGTGTGTTGACGCATGTCACGAATACGGTCGAGTGCATTAATGCTGGTGCGCCAGTCGACCTAGTGTTCCAGTCTATTGGTGGCACCGAAGCCACCAACGCGTCTTTTGGCTTTAACTTAGCGAATTTGGCCGAAGCTCAAGAAGCTGCGCTTAGTTTAAAGCGCGGCACCGTGGGCAATAACGTCATGTATTTTGAAACAGGGCAGGGTAGCTCTTTGTCTGCCAATGCACATCATGGATTGGACCAACAAACCTGTGAGGCGCGTGCCTATGCCGTTGCCCGAAAATTCAATCCACTGCTCATCAACACGGTCGTGGGATTCATTGGGCCGGAATATCTGTTCGACGGCAAAGAAATTATTCGTGCCGGTTTAGAAGATCATTTTTGTGGAAAGTTGTTAGGACTGCCGATGGGTTGTGACGTTTGCTACACCAACCATGCCGAAGCCGATCAAAATGACATGGATACCTTACTTACCTTATTGGGTGTTGCTGGGTGCTCGTTTGTAATGGGGATTCCTGGCTCGGACGACATTATGTTGAATTATCAAACCACGTCTTTTCACGATGCCTTGTACGTTCGCCGTGTGCTTGGTAGTGAGCCAGCACCCGAATTTATGCAGTGGTTAACACGTATGCAAATTATGAATGGCTGTGGCAAGTTTGAATTAAATAAGCGCTTACCTGATGCGTTTTCAAACTCATTAAAATCATTGCCAAGTTATTGATCAAACTATTTTTTTAAAACGAATGAATAGATAAATAAAAGTTAAATAGGAAGGAACGCGATGAGTTCTGATAACAAACGCCACGTCGTCAATAATCCTTGGGAGACCTTGCGACAATTTACCGATGCACGTATTGGCCTGGGACGAGCTGGCATCAGTTTGCCCACGCACCAGATGCTCAAGTTCCAATTAGAACATGCGCAAGCACGCGACGCCGTTCATTTTCCATTAGATTTTTCTGAATTAGAAAGTCAGTTAAAGACATTGTCTCAATGTCCAACATACCCAGTCATGCAGCTTAAAAGTCGTGCTGAAGATCGTGTGATCTATTTACAGCGTCCCGATTTTGGTCGTCGTTTAAATGAACAAGCTCGTGAGCAATTAACTCAGTTTCAACATGCTAATAATGAACAAGTCAGCAGTGCGTTTGATTTGGCCATTGTCGTGGTCGATGGCCTTTCTTCGCTTGCCGTGCAAAAAAATATTGCGCCTTTTTTAACCGAATTATTGCCGGGTCTTACGAGTCATTCGAATCCTTGGTCGTTGGCTCCGATAACATTAATTGAACAAGGGCGAGTAGCGATTGGCGATGAAGTTGGCGAATTACTTAACGCCGCAATGGTGCTGGTGTTAATCGGTGAACGTCCAGGGCTTAGTTCGCCCGATAGCCTAGGCGCTTATCTCACCTTTAACCCAAAAGTCGGGCTCACCGATGCCAGTCGTAACTGTATTTCTAATATTCGACCTGCCGGACTTTCTTACCGCGAAGCAGCCCGAAGAGCATTGTATTTAATGAATGAAGCTCGTCATTTAAAACTCTCTGGCGTCAATCTTAAAGATCGCACCGAAGATGAAGTGGTTAGCACCATTGGCAGCAGTAAAAACTTTCTTATTTCTTAATCAAATTTTCGACCTAACTCAAACGTTTAAAACAACCTTATTAAAGGAGCAATATCATGTCAGAAAAATCAATGAATCAGGAGTATTTGGCTCAGCGCCAATTAAAAAGAGGCAGTGCCGGCTGGTTTTTATTGGCGGGACTGGGGGTGTCATACGTCATCTCTGGTGACTTTGCCGGTTGGAACTTTGGTATCGCAGAAGCCGGATGGGGTGGTTTTGCCATCGCTGCAGTATTGATGGCGATTATGTATTTCACCTTAGTATTGTCATTAGCGGAAATGTCTTCGGCCATACCGGCCGCCGGTGGTGGTTACAGTTTTGCACGTCAGGCAATGGGGCCCGCCGGTGGTTATATGACCGGATTAGCGGTATTGATTGAATACGCGCTGGCGCCTGCTGCTATTGTGATATTCATTGGCTCCGCGGTGGAGTCGCTGATTGGAGTAAACGGTCCTTGGGTTTATGCCGCGTTCTATCTGGTGTTTATCGGCATTCATTTGGCGGGCGTGGGTGAAGCCTTGAAAGTGATGATGGTGATCAGTGGTTTGGCCGTATTTGCAATTATTGCTACCGGCATTGCACTTATTCCAAGTTTTGATTCCGCGTTGCTGTTTGATATCGCAGCCACCGATGCGGCGGGTGCCAGTGAATTTTTACCTTTGGGTTGGTACGGAGTTTGGGCCGCATTGCCGTTTGCGATGTGGTTATTCTTAGCCGTAGAAGGTGTGCCATTGGCCGCAGAAGAAGCGAAAGATCCAGCGAAAGATGTGCCTAAAGGCATCATTGGTGCCATGGTGTTCTTGCTGTTTACCGCCTTGTTAGTGGTTGTGCTAGTACCCGGTTCTGCTGGTGCTACTGCGATGGGTGCCAGCGCCGTGCCTTTGGTCGATGCGTTAAATGCGACGGGCAATACCAGTTTGGCCACCATCGTTAACGTGCTGGGTCTTGCCGGTTTGGTGGCGTCATTCTTCTCCATTATTTATGGCTATAGCCGCTTAGTGTTTGCTCTATCACGCGCCGGGTATTTACCACGCAGCTTATCCATTACCAGTGCTCGTAAAGTCCCTTCACGCGCGTTAATTATTCCTGGCGTGTTTGGGTTCTTAGCGTCACTGAGTGGCGAAGGCGATCTGATGCTGGCGATGGCGGTGGTTGGCGCAACGGTGTCGTACGCCTTAATGGCACTGAGTCATATTATGTTAAGGGTCAAACAACCTGAGTTAGTGCGTCCTTATAAAACACCCGGTGGCGTGTTTACTTCTGGTATCGCCTTGGTGTTATCGCTGATTGCGTTGACTGGGGTTTATGCATTCGATCCACGCGCTTTCTTTTTCACCATCGTGTTGTTTGTGATTGGTGCCGCGTATTACTTTGGTTACAGCAGTAAGCACTTAGTCGCTAAATCTGCCGATGAAGAGTTTGCTATGTTGGCTGAAGCGGAATCGGATTTAGCCGCGGCAAGTTAATTAGAAACATGTTTTTAATGCAGTATTAAAGGCCGCAATCGCGGCCTTTATTTATTGCATGTGTTTTCCTGCATTCGAACAGTACTGGCCCTTGCTGGTCAAACCTCCTACCATTCGGGTTTTATTCTTGGAAACGGGACCGTGTCTCAGCAGCCAACATCGACCAACACAATAAACGCCCCTGGTTTAACCTCTGATGGTATTGGTTTAACTCAGGAGCAAAGCGCCGTTGTCGCTCATACGGAAGGGCATGCCCGGGTGATTGCGGTCGCGGGTGCGGGCAAAACCGCGACGCTGACGCACTTTGTGTTAGCACGTTTGGCTGACGGTATTTCGGCGCGGCGGATGTTGGTGTTGATGTACAACAAAGCGGCGCAGCGAGAATTTCAGCAACGACTGGAAGCACTCAGTGGTCAAGTAGCACAATCTTTGCCGCAAGTGCGTACCTTTCACTCGTTGGGATTAAAGATTTATCAAGCACTGGTCGAGCAGGGGGCGTTACCCGCTTGGCAAGGAAAGATACTCAGCGACGGCGAAATAGAGGGGATTGTTTGGCGTTTGTTGCAGCAGTTGGCGGATGACGATACGCGCCAAGATATTTTGTCACAACGTAAAAAGTGGGTAGAGCCTGCGGTCAGTTTTATTGATGTTGTGAAATCCGGTTTGTTGCCCGCTGCAGATGTGTTTGAAGCGCAGAATTTGCCGCCCCAATGTCGTTTGTTTATCGAATTATTTTATCAATTTGAAGATTGGCGCAAACAACAACGACGCATCAGTTATAACGATATGTTGTACGATCCCGTCATGTGTTTGCGCGCGCATCCTGACGTCGCCGATCGGTTTGCTGGGCATATGCAATGGATTTTGGTCGATGAATATCAAGACATCAACGAAGTTCAGCAAACACTATTAACGCAGTTATATGGCGGTCGGGGAGCGGTTATGGTGATTGGTGATCCCGATCAAACCATTTACGAATTTCGTGGCTCGCGACCCGAATTTATTACCTCTGAATTCGAGCAAAACTTTGGTCAGAGCACGACCTTTCATTTACCGCATACGTTTCGCTATGGCTCGCAGCTGACCCTAATGGCGAACCACCTTATTCATCACAATCAGCAGCGTGAGCCGCTTATTGGTTTGTCCCACAGCAGTGTGCAGCCAACGTTTGTTAAATTGCATGCGGCACGCAGCGATGCCGCTTTAACGGTGTATCTGATTCGCGCCCACTTGGAGTCACTGCAAACATCGCCAGATCAGCATCAAAAACAAATCATCGGCCCGTCTATTGCCGTGATACACCGCGTATGGTCATTGTGTGCACCGATAGAGTTGGCGTTATTGCAGGCCGGCATTGATTACCACTTAGACCATTCGCAATCGGTACTGGAACGCTGGGAACTGAGGATATTTTGGTTATTGCTTGAGGTCTCTACCGGCGCGCTGCAACAACGTGATCGCGCTAAGCGAGAAGACGCTTGGTTGCATATTTTAACCCATCCCTTCCCCAAAATTCGACGCGCTGAGTTAGAGCAAATTGCGGCGCAAGTGAGTCAGGCAACCCAGAATTTAGGCGAAGCATTGTTGGCTGCTATTCCTGCATCGCTGAGTCAATGGCAGCGCCAACAATTAGAAGTCCGTGCGCAGCTGATTGCCAATGCCGAAATTGGCAAACTGAATGCAGGACGATTATTCAAAGACTATGTGTCATTGACCGAACTCGATAAAGGTATTGAAGACAGTGCGTTTTCACAACAGCAAATCGAAGACCGACAAGCGACATTGCGTGCTTTTTTACGCTATACCGACGACCTCGCCTTATCGCCCGAAGACATGCTGGTGCACTGGCGAACACTGCGCGATAAAATACGCCAGCGTCAGCAAGACCACCAACACAATCCGGCTGCTGTGGTGCTGACGTCGGCGCATAAAAGCAAAGGCCGTGAATGGGATTGTGTGATTATCCCCGGGGTTAATGCACATTATTTTCCTTATCAAGCCGAGGGCGAGTTTACTACCCCAGCCAGCATTGAAAGTGAGCGGCGTTTGCTTTACGTCAGTATGACTCGGGCGCGTAAACAGTTGCATTTATTGCTACCGAGTCATGATAAACCGCTGGACCGCAAAGATTTACGCACCTGTCCCAGTCCATTTCAGTTCGAATTTTCCGAGGGTCGCAGTAAGGCCGTCAATCAAGCACTGTTTCAAGCGATCAATCAGGTACCGGCGAATGGGACACAACTGCTGGAATTGCATCCACAAGATGGCCCCATCGCAAAATGGCTGCTGCATTACATAGATAAGGTAGCCGCTGGTCGTGTCAATGTGACTTTAGCGCCAGTGCGACATCAACCACCATCAACGACTGAGAATATTGCCATCCGCCAAGGGGGTGTGGTCGATAAAAAATTCCAGCAACCCCCGCGCAGGCTTCAACACGAAAGTCTAGGTATGGGAACCTTGATCAGCGAAGACGATCAATATCTTCGTGTTCGATTTGATAATGCGCCGCGCATTAAAACTCTGGCACGCGCACAGGTACTCGATAAACTGGTGTTTTTGTCCTAAAAGGTTTGTCTTGTTATACTAGTGCACCTCGTAGAGTCTGGCCTCTGTCTCTGGTTTTCCAGTTCCTCAAGTCATCTTTGCGCAAAGCAACTTTCTGCTTAACGTTGATTCAACCGTTTACCTGTTTTTATGCGGCTTTAATACAACATGGCAGACAACGAATGGAACCTGATATGACCATTGCACAAAACAAAGTTGTCGCGATTAGCTACACAGTTACCGATGTAGCCAGCGGCGAAGTGATTGATACCTCGGAAGGCGCAGCACCAATGACTTATCTTCATGGTGCTCAAAATATTATTCCTGGCTTAGAACAAGCGCTGGATGGCAAACAAGAAGGCGATGCCTTTGATGTGACCGTTGA
>JARGOI010000036.1:0-5640 GCA_029212275.1 Thalassolituus sp. | reverse complement strand
TTTATAAATCTTGGCTGGTAAACTTCATATATTGAATACTTAAGTCGCGAATACTTTGTTCCCCGACGGTGTTATTTCCTACTTGGACATTGCCGATATAGACGTTACTTTTGGGTACGTTAGAGTAGTAATCATTATAAAAAGCAATCATAGAATTTGAGTTATTTTGATTAACTCCTTGCGGTCCAGGGTTAGGTTTTCTTAACTCTAATTCGAAATTTCCGTCCGACGTGGCATTTAATACGAGTGGTTGGATTTCGCCGTAACCAATATTCAAGTCTAAAAATAAATTACTGATCTTCAAAGTAGAAAGACTTTCGTTACATACAGACTGGCAAACACCTATATCAATTTGTTTGGCAAAGAAATTGATATTTAATTGGCCCAAGAGCTCGCTCGGCGCGCCATTTTCGGCTCGCGACCACAAGCGCAAACTGGAACCGTCAACAAACACACCCATCATATCAATATCTAAATAATCAGAGCCGCCAGGCAGCAGTAATTCGAACTTGGAACCGATATCCATTCCAGCGCGCCGCAACGATGTTTTAGTCACGCAAGAAGGATCATAAGCCATGATGCAGCTTTGTACGTATTGCTTCGTATTTTGTATCGAAGAATCATATTGCGCCGTCGCGAACTCCAATAATGCAATGTCATTGCCGATAGCCGCATAGTCACCAGAGTGATGTGTCGCTGGGTTGCCATCCCAGTCTGCACTACCAAGCACACTGCGAACAGCCCAAGGATTGAGGTAACTACCAATGGAAGTGGGGGTAGTCACCGTACCTTTTTGGCTGCCTTCTCCCATAATGTAAAGCTCGGACCAGTTAATGGGCACTTCAGTCCCGGCGGCATTGTTAATGCCCGTGACTTTAAGCACGGCACTGTCGCTGTTAAGTACAAAATTTTCTATAGCAAATCCAAGTCCCGCCGCAGTGTAATCACTGAGTTGCTGATCGGTAACTTGTGCTAAATCGGCATTCACCTGCGTATTCATTGATAAGATAGTGCAGCCGAACAGTGAGAGAATTTTTTTCATCTTTAGCACCCCTTCAACCGGCCAACACAAGTCGCCACCCGCGGCGTACCGTTAACACCTTCATCCAGTGTTAAATACAGTGGATACTTTGTTTCAGTACCACTTTGATAACGTGCGATGTTCAAGAAAGCACCTCGCTGAGTCAGCACTCGATCGGTTCCAGGAACTTCCGATAAATCTTCCCAGGGTACGGATTCGGTTTGTAGCGATATAAACAAGCCTTTTGCGGAACCTGTTGCAAAATCTTTGCCTTTATCACCGACATAAATAGATTGATAAATGGTTGAAGGGAAACAGGATTCTACGTCGCCCAGAATACGGCAATTGTCTGACTTGGTCAGTGATGGAATCAACGCCGCGATCAGACCGGTTTCATCCGATTGAAAGGTGTTGTCATTGCGAACCCCAAACCAAGAAGCGCGTTTTAAGTATTGCACTCCTAAATTGGAAGCGCCGTTGCCCGTGCTGCCATCTACCGGTTCAATATCTGAATAAATTTCGGTATCTCCGGCGATTGCCAATGCGTAACAGCTTACATCTAAGAAGACACAACCATTGGGGTACGTTTTGTCGTAAGCAACCTGCGCACTACCGCGAACTTCACCTTCGAGTTTGCCGGTGTAAGAGATAATATCCCCCGACAAATCGCCTTGGGCATTGGCAAAGCCTAAGCGAAAACCAGCAACACGACGCTCGCCATTTTCTACCTTATAAGCAAGTTCAATGTAAGGATTGTTGATTAAAAATGGAACAAACTCTGCTGCGGCACCATCGGTGTAGTTATCAACACGGCCAAGAGCGAAATTTTGGATGATGAGGTCTGCGTCGTAAGTGGCTGGCTGACCATTGGCTTGATTGACGACAGTGCGATTGCTATTAGTGATTGGTACCGTACCATCTTGATAAGCATTACGTTGAAACTTGCCAAGTTTTACTTCACCAGCGTTGAGTAGAGTTTCGCCCTTAAGACCAAAATTCACTTTGGTAAATTCATAGTTTCCAGCCCATTCGCCGGAGCCACTGCTGTACGCGCTGTCATTGATGGTAATGAATGCTTGCCCAGTAACATTACCCATTTCATCATCGCTGATGGCTTCTAAAGCGCTGACGGATGTGGATAGTGTAAGTAAAAAAGCTACGTTTATTTGTCGAATATACTTCATTGTCCAGCAACCTTTATGAGTTCTTTGCAAAAGATCCATTTTTGTTTACTAAGTGTGGTTCATTTTTTTGCATTGTTTGTAGGAGATCGGTCACATAATTGAGATGATTTGTATCTTCTTGGAACAACCCAGTTACGCCTTTACAGACTAAAAGCAATTGCCCGAATTGCTTGGATTCTGTAACGAAACAGAAGATGGTTTCAGCTACTATTGTTAGTACTTAGCTGGCAGCACTGTTTAATTTCTCTGTATGGCATGATTGTTTAAAAGCAAAATATTGACTCATATCAAGGTGAGTTCTAATATTTTATATAGTGTGTAAGAAAGCTATCACTGAGCGGGAGATCGTTATGAAAATCCAAGATCAAGAATCAGCAAAACGTCGTAATACCTTACTCTATGGTGGGTTTATTGGTGCCGGGTTTGGCATTCTAATCGGGGCGGTTGCAGGAATTTCTATCGAAGGTGCGATCACCGGTTTTATTGGTGGATGGATAGTTGGCGAGTTGATCAGTGTGGGTGTCGCCACATCAAACACTGAGGTACAAAAGGTAAAACATTCAAACAAGTAGTGTTAACATATTGCGATGAACACTATCGAAAGAACAAACTTCAGAATGGCTTGTTTTTAATGTCCAGACTTTATGAATAGTTCTGGATTATATAACGGCTCTATTGACGTCGCTGACAACGCCATCAGCCACGGCAATATTCGATCCATGCCACAGGAAGTGGCAGGTTCGGTCGAACTTCCTCCTTTTTATTACTTAGATAACTTTAAGCAACTTATTGATCAAGTTGCTTTCTTGTACAGCGACATTTTGGATAGTGACGAACTTGCATTTATTCAAGATTTTCGCGCCTTGTCACATTCATCACAATGTTTATATGTGCGTTTATTGAGTCGACGGGGCGATTGGTTTCGGCGCGACAAACTGCATTACTCTGAAATACCTGATCTTGACAGTGCGCTAGAACAGTTGCAACGCGAACGATTCATTTCCATATATGGGTTGAATGATCGAACACTTCACGCTGGTCCGATTGAGAATAGTTCTTCAGGTCGCAACTCCATTGATGCCACCTCAGCGCTAAGCAGCGAGCAATTAATTATCCATTCATCAGAATGGTTAAGGTTATTCACTAAACCTGAGCTGTTGCTTCTAAACGTGCAGGGTACGAATAAAAATCAGCGCCGAGAAGAGATCCAAACGCTTGTGCTTGATGCTCTGGAATCGCAACAACTGTCGTTAATCAGTTTTTCAGAACAAGTTGCCGAAAGTGCACTTATTTGCGTGTTTGGCGAACAACAGATCGAAACACTGACGCTGCTATTTTTTGCTAATGGCTATCAAAGTCTCACGGATTTTGTATTGCGTGATTTAGGTATTTACACCTACGAGGCTTATTCGTTAGATAAAACGACGCGTTGGTGTCAAAGCCGTGAACAGCTTCATAATCATCTGCAATTTTACCAGTTACAAAATGATCTAGGCGACTTGAGTCAGCGTGATGGTGACGAGTTAATGCTTTTTGCTCGAGAATTGCTAACGATAGGCCATGCTTCGGATTCTTCTCAGGCTTCTCATGATTCTTATGCTATCCATGCATCAAAAGACGACAACTTGTTACGTCGCCGCATTGACCACCTGCGCAATAACATCGCTCGTCAGCTGGAAAGATTACAAGCCAGAGAAAACGCGTTGCAAATATACCAAGATTCTCAGCGCCATCCCGCAAGGGAACGTCGACTTAGGTTGCTGGTGGCGCTCAGTAAAAATGATTCAGAACAATATTCGCAGCAAGCCAAAATATTAGTTCGAGAAATGCTCGATCTTCCTTGGAGTGAAGACGAGCGTCAATTTCTAGCGTCGTTTGTGCCGCGTAACTTTGACAAAGCAACGGATATCGCCAAGCAAGCAGCTTTGCATGCGAGTAAGCCAGATATTCGCACGCTCATTTTACCTGATGCTCAAATGCGTACAGATCTAGGGGTCGAGAGGGCTACACAGACTGCGCTATTGATCGAGTATCCAAACGATGAAATTCACTACTGCGAGAATTTATTAATTCCCGGTGTTTTTGGGTTGCTTTTTTGGGACGCAGTTTATGCGTCTGTTGCGGGTGCATTTTTTCATCCATTTCAAATCAAGCCAGCTGATCTCTATCATCCAGAATTTATAGCAAAACGACACTCTTACTTGGAAGATGCATGGCATAAACTTGAATTACTGGATTGTTTTAGAGAAAAAGTAATCACCACGTTTAATAATAAACAAGGCACCTCGAATCCTTTTGTGCATTGGGGGTACTTGACCGAAGACTTGCTTAATAAAGCGATGCAGCGTATTCCTTTGTCGCACTGGCGAGCTTGCTTCAAGTTTATGCTACGTGACTTGCGCCACCATAAAGCAGGATTGCCAGATTTAATTCGTTTTCCTGCCGATGGAGGTTATGAGTTGATCGAAGTAAAAGGCCCCGGCGATACCTTACAAAAAAATCAAAAAGCTTGGCTCGCTGCGTTTGCGAATGCACAGATGCCCGCCTACGTTCTGTTCGTTAAAGATGGCGACTAACGCACAGGATTTATATTACTGCTTAATACTTAACGGCTTTTAAATAATAAAATAACAAAAACTAAGTGATATCTATTATGAGAAGGCTGGTTTTCATTACGATTACGATAATTGTCGCTATTTTTTTACTTTGCCGTTCCCCCATCGATGCTTTGCCCGGTATTCCCGACGGTATTGCGACAGCACCAGACGGTACTTTTTGGCTTACGCTTTTTAATAAACGATCGTTATTATTAGATGCATTATCGACCTATCCTTGGGTGCGAGAGCAAATTGCAAAACTCCCGAATACGTTAATTCCTATACCGGCACCTTATGGTTTTATCGTACAACTTGATCAACATGGTAAGGTGTTACAGAGCTTGCACGATCATACTGCCCTGATGGTTAGAGATGTGACGTCGGTTCAGCCGACGGCCACAGGGGTTTATCTTGGCAGCTTACACAGTCACGCAATTTATTATCTTGGCAATGAATTGCTTAATACGAATTAATTAAATTGAAACATTAAGTTTTGCGCGCATGGGTGCGAGTTGTTCTTCATAGTGTCGCCACTGTTCAATGCGTGCAGATGACAGTGGCTGCCTGACTTGCAGCGCTGACGTCGTTCTGACGGCGCGGGTGTTTTCGTGAAAGTTAAGGCAGGCGTCGTGCCAGTCTAAGCCAACAAAATCTAATAACGTTTTTATTTCTTTTTCTGGCTGAGCGACCAGAGTTTCATAGTCGAGCACATGCACATGGTTGGGACTAATAGTGAGCCAGTGGGTAATCAATGCATCACTGGCATTCCAAATGTCGGCCAGCTCTTCTTGGTGATAAGTAAAAAATAAACCATCAGCAAAATACTGCTTAAAACAGC
>JARGOI010000481.1 GCA_029212275.1 Thalassolituus sp. | reverse complement strand
CGAGATATTACACTGCACAGAATGCAAACGGCACAGTCTCGTTCTGGTGCGTAAATATTATTCAGACTGAGTCTGTCGAAAAATTAACCATCTGTTTTATTCGGAAAATACTCATCCGCACGATTAAAGCACGCTAATTGCTCACTCACGCACTTAAATAGTGCGATTAGATAATCTATTTAAATAAGGCGCTATTATTCGTAAGAGTTTTGCGCCACCCAAATAAAGTCATTACCCGTTAATATAAGCGTCCACCTACCTTGTTTTGTCGTAAATAACTCGCAAAACGCGGAAAAATAAAATTTGGTACGCAGCTTGCTAAACCCTTCTAGACCAAAGCTAGACTTATAAAAAAATAGGCGTAAAGCCAGTGTGATTTGCCAGATTCAGACTTTTATTGAGTCTGATCTGTTGTACGTCAAAAACGCATGAAGCGTTTTAATAATTAAATATTTCACTGCTACTATCAGGAAGGAAAACCATGAAAAAACTATTGAATAATGCATTCACCAAGCAATTATTAAAAAACACCACCAAAGCGGTAGGTATTACGGCATTGGCCGCTGGTGTTAGCTTAGCGAATGCCGCTGATACTATTAAAGTAGGTGTGCTTCACTCCTTGTCAGGCACCATGGCAATTTCAGAAACCACTCTGAAAGACACTGTGTTAATGATGATCGAAGAGCAAAACAAAAAAGGCGGTTTGTTGGGTAAAAAATTAGAACCTGTTGTAGTTGACCCTGCTTCTAACTGGCCGCTGTTCGCTGAGAAAACTCGCGAATTATTAGAAAAAGAAAAAGTAGACGTTATTTTTGGTTGCTGGACATCGGTGTCACGTAAATCTGTATTGCCAGTGATTGAAGAATTAAATGGTTTATTGTTTTACCCAGTGCAATACGAAGGTGAAGAATCTTCTTACAACGTATTTTACACCGGCGCAGCGCCAAACCAGCAAGCCATTCCTGCAGTTGACTACCTGATGAATGACATCGGCGTAAAACGTTGGGTATTAGCGGGTACTGACTATGTTTACCCACGTACCACTAACAAAATTTTAGAAAGCTACCTAAAATCTAAGGGCGTTGCCGAAGCTGATATTATGATCAACTACACGCCTTTCGGTCACAGCGATTGGCAGACGATTGTTTCTGACATTAAGAAATTCGGCAGTGCAGGTAAGAAAACCGCAGTGGTTTCTACCATCAACGGTGATGCCAACGTTCCTTTCTACAAAGAATTAGCCAACCAAGGTGTGAAAGCTGAAGATATTCCAGTGGTTGCCTTCTCTGTTGGTGAAGAAGAGTTATCAGGTTTTGATACTGCACCGCTTGTGGGTCACTTAGCAGCATGGAACTATTTCATGAGTGCTGAAAGTGAAGAGAACGATAAATTCATCAAAACATGGCATGAGTTTATTGGTAGCGACGAGCGCGTAACGAATGATCCAATGGAAGCAACTTACATAGGTTTCGAAATGTGGGCCAAAGCTGTTGAAAAAGCAGGCACCACTGATGTCGATAAAGTACAAGCGGCGATGATCGGAATCGAAGTGCCTAACCTGACTGGCGGCACTGCGGTAATGAATAAAAACCATCACCTATCTAAGCCAGTATTAATTGGTGAAATTCAAGACGACGGTCAATTCGAAATCGTTTGGGCGACGGACGCCGAAGTGAAAGGCGATGCGTGGACTGATTTCTTACCAGAAAGCAAAAACCTGATTTCTGATTGGACTCCACCTATCAATTGCGGTAACTACAACACTGTCACCAAAACTTGTGGTGGCGCAGCTACTGCTAAGTAATCAGCTCTAAGATAAGACAGAGGTTCCCCAGCCTCTGTCTTTTCTTACCCTCCTTGTTTTTAACCAGGTAAATAATCATGCTAGATACGATCAGAGCCGTGTGTCTGTCGTTCGTGCTGTGCCTGATATATACGTCAGCTCACGCCGAGATATCTCCTGAAAATATTCCAGATGTAGTTGCTCCTACCGAACTCACACTCGAACAAATCGTAGCGCCATTAACCAGCGCTAACTTTAATGAAAAAGAAGCCATCATTGCTAATATCGCTCAACACGATACCGATCTTTCGTTAACCATATTGCAAGCTTTGTTAAACGGCGATTTATATTACGTTAAAAAAGACGAGCGCCTTATATTTCAAGACGACAAGTCAGTACAAGATGTCTTTTCAGGCGACGTTATCACCGGTTTAGGCAAACGTGATACCAAAAAAATTACGGTAAATAATAGTTTAAGACGCGTTTTAAGATCTGAAATTGCCC
>JARGOI010000480.1 GCA_029212275.1 Thalassolituus sp. | reverse complement strand
GGCATATAAATGTCTTCAAATAAGTCTTCCGTTTCTATCGCCAGCACTCGCACAAAAGGAAATTCAATTTGGTCGCTGTCGTCTTCCAAGAACTTATGATCTTTCCAGATGTACAGCAATCGCACCGAACGACTCAGAACATCGATGGCAGTGCCAGGATCATTCACCGCAGGCGACAGTGCTCGTGAAGCTATTTCGGTCATCACTTCTAAACCAAAGCGAGGGTCTTGATCAAATGAACGACGACTATCAATGGTGAAGGTCGCTAAGATGCAATCCTCTAACTCTTCATTTTTGTCACCACTGTAAGCCGCAATGGCTTCGGCGGGATGGACAAAACTTCCAGGACTCTTAAGTACCGCGATTTCAATCTCATGCTTCTTACCAAGATCATTTAAGGCGGCCATATCGACGTGCTGTATATAACCGGTTTTAGGAGAAAACAAACAAGATTCATCATCAACATACTCTGGCAGCGCTTTGAGATCGAGGCGTTTACCGCCTAAATGTGGGTATTTAACTCGCAGTTTGATTGCCTTAGTCGTTGCTTCCTCAACGCGGTCGGTGGTTTCACTGATTCGACCAAGCGAAGACAAGTGCTCAATCCAGCGCAACAAGGTCGCGACAATTAAAATGACCATGCCGATGGTCACTAGAAAGAGAATCAAGCGACCATTTTCATTAAATATGCCCATACTCAAAGATATGATGCCAACCAAACTGAATAAAAAAGACCCGATAAATGTGCCTAAAACATTATGCGTGGTTGGATCTTCTTGCACCAAACGTGTGGCTCTGGGCGTTGCTGAAGAACTCGCGGCGGCATAGGCCGAGACCATGACGCTAAGGGAGAATGTCGTGACCGTGAGCATGCTCGTGGCCAGAATTTTTAAAATAGAATCGACCGAACCAGAGGCAACACTGAGGGGTAACGGCTCATCGGTAAGATTTTGCAGCGGCAAGGCTATCAATGCCGTGGCCACTGCCAACAGGGCGAATAAGAAGACGCGTAATGACAAGGTTCTTGTCAGCTGACTTAATAACCATTGCCATTTCGATAACATGCAGTTTCCTAAACAGTAAATTAAGTGGTAGTAAATTACATCCGTTCTAGTCAGACGTCTGCGCTAAGGCAACGTTCAGTAATCGTTGGTATAAATGCTCTTTCACTGATTTTGGATTGGCTAACCCCATGCGCGCGATGGCTTCACTGTCCACTTTTTTAGCAAAGACTGCTTTGGTAAGCATGGATAGCATATCTTTTTTTGAGGACATTGCGGTTTTTAACAAACTCAAGGCACGCACCAAACGCTGTTCGGTGTCGGTAAAATCACTGCCCAGTGGATAATCTAACAAATCACCCGACTGTCGAAATGGTGCCAACGCATTAACAATCTGATCAGCGTTGTTGTCAGCGGCTAATTGCCCTGACAATTCTGATTTTTCAGACGTGTTGTTTGGCGAGAGTTTTAATGACGACACGGCCTCGGCAATCAGCTCATCAACCGCGCTTTCATCGGTAATTGCCAACACACGTTTGACGCATTCGGCGTCCGTGGCATAACGAAGATCGGCAATGCCATATTCGGTAATTAATAAATCGCGCAAATGCCTTGGCACCGTTACGTTACCCAAGGTCCAACGAATATTACTGATTTGTTGTTGCCCTTGCTGACGCACCGCGCGTAATAACAGCATTGAACGCGCATTGGGTAAGTTAAATCCCATACTGACAAAGTTGTATTGACCGCCCACACCCGACACCACACGGCCATCTGGCAAGGTATCGGAGACAGCCCCACCGAATGGCGTGGCCATCATGCAGGTATTAATAAATCGAGGGTAGAGACGCTGTTCTTTTTCCAAATGGTAATGTTCGCCAGTGACCGAATTTACTTGGCTGACACGCTGCATACCCAAGGTATTATGCTGCTGGCCTTGCTCACGCACCCATTGATAAAACTCCGGCGATCCTAAATAGAAAGCGCCGTGTAAGTATTTACCATTTTTCGCTAAACGCTCGTTGTCATCAGGCGTTGCTTTATTGGCATTGATGCGCTCCATCATGGCGCTGTCTTCGCTCACTCGACGACGCACCACACCCTGTTGCACTAGCGCACGAAATCCTTCATTCACCATTTCACTACAGCCATAAAGGCCAATCTCAAAAGACTCGACACCACCGTGCTGGGTAATCAAATCGCTATCAATCAGCGTAGGATTCAGCGCATTAAGGATATTGCGATACGTCTGATTTTGGGTATGTCTTAGGATAAGGGCGTAACACAA
>JARGOI010000035.1:3175-12765 GCA_029212275.1 Thalassolituus sp. | reverse complement strand
ATCACGTAACTTTTACTGCCATAACTGCTGTACAAATGCCCCTGAAAATCCAATGTGGGGATTTTAGCCAAAACAGAGTCAGGAGGTAGAGTGCTTACTTGTGGGGTGACAAGCTGATGTGTCGTTAGAGGTATTGAAGCATTAGAATTTTGTTCAGCAGGCGCGTCTATTGCCGATGAAGAATCGATAGTTGTTCGCATAAGTCCATAAATAATCAATCCCCCAAACAATGTACTAACAACGAATAAAATAATAATGAGCAGCCGGTTACTGCTGGCCACTGCACTGACATCAGAGATAGCGACCGATGGTGCACTATGGTCAGTCATTTGAGTGCTTGCAGGCGCGCGCCTCTGCCGCTCTTGCTCCGACTTTTTTAGCGCCTCTAGAATATAAGACACTCAATTATTCCTATTCAAATAGATCAAAGTTCTTGGACCAATAACTCGATCAGCTTGCAAACCATTCAATAATTGAAATTCGGTGACGGCTTTTTCTAATAACGGATCATAGAACTCTGGGTCCGCGATCACGGAGACGCCGCTAGGCCCAATCGACGCCCACTCGGCGTTCCAATTGACATTAAGAATTTTACGAACTTCTCTGATAACGGGAGAGGTTTCTCCAGGACGAATCGGCTCGCGGTAACCGTCAGGCATCGGCCATAAAACCAATGCTTCACCTTGATAGCGCTGAGTTTGAAAATCCAATACCTGCCATTCACCATCTGCTTTTCGAACAGCAACGGGCGGCTTAATCGAGCGCAGCTCGAGCACAGGCCAATCTACCCAAAGACACTGAATGTCTTGTTGAATTAACTGCTCACAGTAGGTACCGGCAGTATCGACATCGTTATCAAGAGTGACATTGAGTTGTTGCGCCAACAACGCCGCTGGATCCTTTGGCGTAGAGAGTTGATCGAGGGAAACACGACTAATAGCATCAGTGACACTGGCAACATTCCAACCAAGTCTTTTAAATAAATCTTCTCGGAATACAAATAACGCTGTAATACTGCCCAAAATAACTATGGCCCATAAAGCGATGATTAATAACCTATTTACTTGCTGCGATGAATTTTGATAATTGTTGGATTTTCCTAACTTAGTATTTTGGTTTTTACTCACAGAATGTGAACCCATCACCTCAACACACGCACGCTGAGCGATTTTTCCAGTGACCAGTTCCGTTTCTAAAACGTAAGCCCCTAACAAAGAACGGTCGGCAATACTGTTGATTAGTCGAGGAACACCTGCGCTCATTTTCCAAATAGTTTTTACTGCGCTTCTATCAAATAGAATATTTTGACCGCCTGCACAAACAAGACGATGCTGAAGATAATTAGCAGTTTCCTGTTCGCTCAAATGATCAAGATGATAGCGCGCAGTTATCCGTTGATTCAGTTGACGCAAATCGTGACGTGCTAGCATGTCATTTAATTCGGGTTGTCCAACAAGAACTAAAGTCAGTAATTTTTCGCTATTCGTTTCCAGATTCGTAAGTAAGCGAATTTGTTCTAACAAACTCGCAGGCATAGATTGCGCCTCATCAACAACGCAAATAACGCGCTCTCCTAGGCTGTAAAACTTAAGTAGCGCTCGATTGAGAACAAGATAAAGCGATTTTAACGACACACCTGGAGGGTATTTTATGCCCAGCTCATCGCACAAACTTTCTAATAGTTCGGTCGGTGAAAGCTGCGGATTGAAAATATAAGCGAGATGGTCGCACTCGGACACACAAGCCATCAAGGCTCGGCACAATGTGGTTTTGCCAGTCCCTACTTCACCCGTCAAACACACCAAGCCACCTTGGTCAGTTAAGGCATAACTTAAATGCGCCAACGCCTCCTGATGCCCTGGTGATGGGTATAAGAAATCGGGATCGGGTGAAATTGTAAAAGGTAATCGGTGTAAGCCGAAATGCTCAAGATACATGAAGCGTCCATCTCAGAAATCTGCGCGTAGATGATAACCGAAAACACAGTCAGCGCCTAACACACTGAGATCTCAAACGGACCGTTGGATAATGGGTTGGTGGGGTTATTTCTAAGATACTTTAGTTGTAAGAAGGATTAAAAGGTTACCAACCCAAGCGGAAATCCATTAACAACCGTGCATCACTGACCTGCTCGAAGCGAAGATCATCGGCTTGATACTCGACACTGAGACCACGCCAAGTGGCACGCACACCGGCCTGTTGCAAAGAGGATGCTAACAGCGTCACTTCGGTATTACCTACCTGTAAGCTTTTGCCTAATGTTAGGCGATAATAATCGTCATGAAGATAACCTTCAGCCGACCAACCAGAGCGGTGCTTTACCCGGCCATCCAGCGACAAAGGGATACTGGTAGAATAATTTTCAGTGCGAAACTCACCTTCCACCGTCGCTCTTTCCGTCACACAAACGTTTTGGTCTATGTCACCAAAATTAATACAACCTGTTTGGTAGGCACTTTGATTCAGTTCGATTAAATTCCAAAGATCCCTCACCTGCAACGACACGTCAAACTGATCATTTGGACGCCATTGAAGATCGACATTGAGGCTGTAACCGTAACGTTCTCCGACATCTGGGTTGTATTCCAGTAGTTTGTCTTCATCGTAATGATAATCCAAGAATACTGAGGCATTACGGCCCGTTCCTGGAAACGCCAAACCATTCACCTTACCAAATTGATAACTGCCGATTTTGTAAAGGGTAAAGGTGGGTGTCACTTGTAATTGGTCAAAATCAAATTTATAACCAAAAAAGACGCCCCGAGAATCAAAGCTACTGACATCAAACTTGATCGGGGCTTGTCGGTTAAATTCGTCGCCGTTGTCTAATGCCAAATACCAGTCCACCGTGTCTGGCGTAAATCCAAAACGGTAATACCAACGACGTTCGACACCGACAACCACATTAGAATATTCAGCGCTTAACTGTAACCGACCGTCGGCGTAAGCCAAATCAGCATTGCTGGCATTGCCCTCCCACCCATCAATCATTTCGCTGATGGGTACGGGTTCTGAACTGGCCTCAATTAAGGTCGTTTGGCGAATCTCATTGGCCGACACATCGATAGTAAATAGGACGCCAGAAATAGCAATTAGTCGGCTTATGTGTGTGTTATTAAGCACCTAAAATCGTCCACGATCCGTCCACGTAGCGCACGACAAATACGCCTTTTCTTTCTTCCCGAATGGTGCCCACCAAGTTACCTCGGACACGTAAATACGCGACCGCTTCACAGTCTTCACCGGATACCAATTTATCTCGATCATCTAAGCCACAGCCAAAGTTTTGTGTGCCTTCTGGATATTCAACCCGCGAAGAGAGTGTCGAGCCAACGGATTCTTCTCTTCCAGATAACACAACGCCACTTCTGAAAACAATAGCCGAACCGATTTCGACCTCAAAATTTAATTCTTCGTCACGCTTAACTTCGTACTCTAAAATTAACACTTGAGCATTGCTTCCTAAGGGTACTCCACCCACATCAAATTCAGCATCAAATTTATACAACAAACTTACTGAGTAAATGTCGTCAACACTTCGCTGTAACGTAGCTCCGACATCCAATGGAATAACATCATTACCACTTTCCATTCGACTTTGAAAAATCAATTGCAATTGATCAATACCTAATTCAATAGACTGCTGTTGATCGCCACTAAAGGTTCCATCGAATGGACCATAATCTACACCCGTTTGAAAACCAGCAAAGGTTCTAACCGTGTTACCGTTACTGTCTTGAGATTCAGTAACCAGTGCATACTGCCCACCATTGTTAAGATCAATCTCATACTGACCGTTAGCAACGATTGTATACTTTTCTAATTCACCAGACTCGAAGTTATCTTGCAGTAAGTCATCTAAAGAAATATCGCCCACCAAACGAGTTATACCTGAACAAGAATCACCAGAATCTGTATCAAGATCAGATCCTAATGCACCAGAAATACTGCAAGCTTGTATAGAAGTAGAATTAGTCCCTGAGTTATATGGAAAAACACGGATACGAGAGATTTTTTCTTGGCTGACTAATTTCTCATCAAAAATTTCGACAGCAACACCATCTATTGTTTTAGTGTCTTTGCGCAAGCTGACCATATCAGTAATATTAGAGGCTTGGTCATTGCGAGAATTAAAGAAATTTGATGCCTGAGGCCATTTGCTAGGGGGATAAAATGAAAGAGCAAAAGACGTTCGTAACTCAGACTGTACTGAATTACTGTTAATTAAAGGTAAGTTTTTCGCTTCCTCAGTGTTTTCGCTTGTTGCATACAAAAAAGAGCGAACCCAAAATACTACGGTCAATGGATTGTAACGACGTTCAGAATTCACAACTAATGGATCAGTCACACCAACTAAGTTTGTTTCAAAAAGAATGTCAACTTCATGAGTACCATTGTCTTCTTCGTTGGCATTGGTAATTTCCGCTTCAAAACTGACCGAAGGCCAAACTACGGTAATTTGAGAAGGTTCGGTAACTTCAAAAGACGGTGCTGTGTCATATTTGTCGTCATACACCAAACGAATATAGGGTTTTTCTTCAATACTGCCATCAGAAATCGTGTCTTTCTTCCAAAAAACTTGAGTCCCATTTGTTGTCAAAGAACCTTCAGTTAATTCAATATCAAACGTTGAATACGGTCCTGTATCCTCAGCAGAGGTTTTCACCGGCAAATAAGTTAATACCAAATCTCCGCTTGATAATGACACAGACTTCGTAGTTGTATCTGAAGTCGTAGTGACTTCATAGGCAAACATTACTCCAGTTCCAGACTCAGAGACGTTGCTCGCTGGGCAAACGTTGTTATTATTCACACATCCAACCAGATATTCTGTGGCGTACATAATATCTTGCAAAGAATTGAATAAGACCGGCGATAATTCTTTATACAAGGTTTCATGCGATTGGTAATATTGATTCAAACGTTCGGCATGGCCGGGATCAATGAAACTTGCTTTATTAGGATCGGAGGCCCAAAAATTCTCAATGGCTTCATTCAAATCGGCTACAAACTGTTTTGCTTTACCAATATTAGTTACCCAGTCTGCTAGCGCCGCGGGCACATCAATTTGTACGTTGGTTTCTACGCCATCTTGAAAACTGTCTAATTTATTGTTTAACGAAATTAATGCCGCATTTGCTTCACCGGGGACTAACGCGCCACGGCCATTAGCAAAGTCGATATTTGCACTTAATATTTCTGCTGCAATTGAAAAAATATCGGCCATAGCAACAGAGTTTCCGCTATTGTCCTTTTGCAGTAATTGACCTTGGCGAGTACGTATATCATCCGTTATGTTTGCCACTAACTCAGTGTACGGTAAGGATTTACGCTCAATTAATACCGGCATGGCGGCCACTAAAGCACCATAATAAAAACTTTCTTTTAACTGGCTTGACGATAAGTTTGTCGACTGTGAAATACGGCTTGGACCAATGGGTGACACCGAAATGATGTCTGAGATACCAAAAAGCTTGGACACATGTAGATTCGCTAATTCGATCGTGTATTCGTTATAAACACCGGTACGTGGCGTATCGACGTCAGCGCCAGAGCCAATATCGTCACGATCAGAAACATTTTGTGCATTTTGAACTTGGTCGGTATACACAGTCGTTGCTAAGCTGCTGGCTAAATCACTGATCCAAGTTACGTTAATCGACATATCTACGTTAATTTCACCCACACCAGCCCGTAAATCCAATGGAAATGAGCTTGGGGCATTGAACGCTTTACGGTCTTTATAAGCGGTTGAGCCACAACCTGCGGGCAACTCACAGTAATAAGTTGCCGCGCCATTTGGATCTGTGGCAATGGCGAGCATACTGGTGCCGACTGAATCCTCTAAAAGAGGCAAAGAAAAACGTCCAGAATCGTTGGTCGTGGTAATGAATCCATCAAACACATTATTGCCATTGGAATCGACGATGCGGTTTGGCTGACCTTCGAAGGATAACGCGACCATAGTGACACGCGCATTTTCTGTGGCGGTATCTACCTGGCCAACAACAGTGCCATCTTGTGATTTTCTGGTTGATTTCGACGAACTATTATTGCCACTGCACGCCGTCAAAAGAATACATAAAGAGAGTGCCAGTAACTGATTGGTTTTATTTTTTATTTTCATTGCCAAGAGGACCATTTAGGTAATTAAAACAAGTGTACGTGAATTTAGTAAAGATAGACTTTGAGGATAGCTGTAGATTGCTGCTTTTACCCTGATTTTACATAAAAAACCCGGCCTAAGCCGGGTTGATTGACAGTGCTTTACGCTTATTGCGCTGCTTTGAACTTCAAACGGTAAGCATGCAACAGTGGCTCGGTATAACCGCTGGGCTGCTCTTTGCCTTTAAAAATAAGATCAGACGCAGCTGTAAACGCAATGCCATCATAGCTTGGAGCCATAGCAATGTACGAAGGGTCTTTAGCATTTTGACCATCAACGACAACAGCCATACGCTTGAGCCCATCTTCGACTTGCGCACGGGTACAAATACCGTGTTCTAGCCAGTTAGCCACGTGTTGCGAAGAGATACGCAATGTCGCGCGATCTTCCATTAAGCCGACGTTGTTGATGTCTGGCACTTTAGAACAACCAACACCTGCATCGACCCAGCGTACAACGTAGCCCAATATACCTTGGCAGTTGTTATCAATTTCTTTCTGAATTTGCTCTGGTGTCAGCGCAGCAACCTGCTCAGCCGTCATCAACGGAATACTCAGGATGTCATCGATTGACGCGTGCGTACGAGATTTCAATTCATTCTGAACGGCAAACACGTCCACTTTATGGTAGTGCATTGCGTGTAAAGTAGCAGCCGTTGGTGATGGAACCCAAGCAGTATTAGCACCCGCTTTTGGATGGCCGATCTTCTGTTCCATCATTTGACCCATCTCATCTGGAATCGCCCACATGCCTTTACCAATTTGCGCGCGACCTTGTAAGCCTGTTTCTAAACCGGTATCGACGTTCCAGTTTTCATAGGCATTGATCCAGGTTTGCTGCTTCATGGTGGTTTTAGGAACAAAAGGACCTGCCAACATAGACGTATGGATTTCGTCACCAGTGCGATCCAAGAACCCTGTGTTAATGAATACCACACGGTCTTTAGCAGCACGGATACATTCTTTCAGGTTGACGGTGGTACGACGCTCTTCGTCCATGATGCCGACTTTCATTGTGAAGCGAGGCAAACCTAACGCGTCTTCAATACGACCAAACAATTCGTTGGTAAACGCCACCTCTTCTGGGCCATGCATTTTAGGCTTAACGATGTTGACTGATGCGGCGGTCGAGTTTTGGAAAGGCGCATTGCCTTTTAAATCGTGCATAGCAATCAGAGTCGTCATCATGCCATCCATAATGCCTTCTGGAACTTCAGCGCCGTCTGCCAATAAAATTGCTGGATTGGTCATCAAATGACCCACGTTACGGATGAACAGCATAGAACGACCTTTCAGCTTAACGGTTTCGCCGTTAACGCCTAGGTATTCGCGATCTGGATTCATGGTACGCGTGAAGGTTTTGCCACCTTTGGTCACTTCTTCTGCTAGGTCGCCTTTCATCAGACCTAACCAGTTACCGTAGGTGACTACTTTGTCAGCCGCGTCAACGGCAGCAACAGAGTCTTCACAGTCCATGATGGTGGTCAGTGCAGATTCCATCAAAATATCTTTAACGCCAGCCGCATCGGTTGAGCCAACCGGTGAAGTTGCATCAATTTGAATTTCGAAATGCAAACCATTGTTTACCAGCAGGATAGCTTCTGGTGCAGATTTATCACCTTTGTACCCGACCAATTGCGCTGGATTATCTAAACCAACGTCCTGACCGCCTTCTAACGTTGCTACCAAGCGATCATTATCAATACGGTAGCCAATAGTATTCACATGATCGGCACCATCTAGCGGTGCGGCTTCGTTTAAAAAGTCACGTGCGTAGGTAATCACTTTATCGCCACGAACTTTGTTGTAACCGCCCGCAAGTTTATCTGCGCCACCTTCTTCAGAAATAACATTGGTGCCGTAAAGTGCATCGTACAAAGAACCCCAACGTGCATTGGCAGCGTTCAGCGCAAAGCGTGCGTTCATCACTGGTACAACCAGCTGAGGACCTGCCATGGTGCCAATTTCTGGCTCGACATTGGCAGTAGTTGCTTCAAAATCTTCACCTTCAGGTAACAGGTAACCAATTTCTTGTAAGAAAGCTTTGTATTCAGCCGCATTGTGAGTCTGACCCTTGCGGTCTGAATGATAGGCATCAATCTTCGCTTGAAGATCATCACGTTTAGCTAACAATGCGCGATTTTTCGGTGCTAGCTCGTTAGCAACCGCATCAAAACCTGACCAAAATGCTTCCTGTTCCACACCGGTTCCAGGAATCGCTTTGTCATTAATGAAGTCGTATAACTCGCGAGCGATCTGCAGGCCGCCCTTCTGAACGTAATCTGTCATTTTTGCCTCAATAAATAGTAAGGACACAGCAACCACTGTGTCTTGACTGGATTCATCTGTTTTCCACAGATGGGTCGAGTTCTAGGATTAATATAGGTATCAAATTTCAAGGCTGCGAAGTATATCGTAACTCCAACGTAACTGCCAAACGACGGCGATATGCTGAAAAATTTAACGCATTTTTGTTTCTTTCCTTACGCAAAAGCACCACTGAATCTCGGGACTCAAGAAATATCACTCACACCTATACAGATACTTATACAAAAAACTATACAAAACCAATACAAAGGAGGTATAAATAGATTCAGCAGAAGTAATCAAGTGGTTATCGCTGCGGTATTAAGTTCATTCTTGAAATTTGGAGGCAGACAATGTCGAGTAAATCTAAACATGTAGTTTCCCCTGAAGAACGTCGAGCGCAATTGCACGCAGACATCACGTCCTTTTTAGAACAAGGTGGCGCAATTGATGAAATCCCGGCAGGCATTAGTGCAGAAAGTAATTCGAGCGCATCGGGTCAGCAGCCGCGACCATGCACAAGGGTACGAATTTACGCGCCTGTTTCGATGGGAATACTGTAGATAAAATCACCACAAAGAGAACTTGTTAGTTTCTGTCCTTAAGTGGCAGGCGCTCTTAACTAAACGGATACTTAATAACATCCGAAGATGGATTCGCGCACAGGTTCTGTGCGCTTCTTTCAGTAGGTATCTATTCAAGTGCTTTTTATGGACCTATTTATTAAATAGCTATTTATTGTGTAGCTATTTTTCAAGAAGCTGTAATTTAAAACAGCTATCAATTTTTGAAATACCAGTCACTTATCAAAATTTCACCCACGATGATTTAGTCGTGACTAGGCCACCACTGAAAAATGCAGTGGCGGCTGCGGCTTTCAGAGGTGCTCTAGATAACGCATCACATCAAAGATTCCCAACTGCCATCGATGTAACGAATGGTCCATACGCCATTTTCATTAGCCACCCGGCCATACACCACATCTCTGAAATTCAGAACAAATACGGCATTATCAGGATCTCTAAGCGTCGCAGGCTCAGCTTCGTTTGCAATCACGCAAGTGGCCAAGCTGCCAGATTCGTCGACGCGATATTTATACAAGGGCATACCGGTTAACA
>JARGOI010000035.1:0-3075 GCA_029212275.1 Thalassolituus sp. | reverse complement strand
GCCAAGCTGCCAGATTCGTCGACGCGATATTTATACAAGGGCATACCGGTTAACAAATTCAACTTACCGCTGGCGAGCAACTCACTGTCTAATGTGTCGGTGCTGCCATCAAGAAGTTTCAACGCCACACCATCTTTAAAAACCGCAACGCTGCCCATCTCCATATTTTGATTGATGGTACTGTAATTTAAAATCAAACGATCCAAATTCGGTCCCTGAGCCAGCAGTGGATTCGAATTGCTATCTACGGTCAAGTAATCGTGCGATAGCGCCAGTCGCACATCAACCTGCTCTGCGGAGGGAGCGCTTAGTTGCACATCAAGCAGTGTTTTGGGATCACTCTCGGAAGTGAAATCCAACACAACCTCAGAGGTAAATCTCGCTCGATCAAAGCCCAGCTCAGCCTCTTGATACAACTCGGCAGGCAACGGAGTTTTCGCAGTCGCCAAGGGGGCAAGCGCCAAACAACCATTCGCATCCGCAGCATTGGTTGGGAATTTAACAAAGTATACGCCTTCGCCAGGCACTTCTAAGCGAGAGAACACACCCAACTCCCAAAGATTATTAACCGTTGCTTGCACATTTCTTGGGGTGAATACGCGCTGCTTTGGTTCACAGCTTGTCACAGTAGCATTAACGTCGCTGCTGCTCAGCACGCATTGCTCTAAATCATGAGTGTCGACCAATTCAGTGAGATTACCATCGTTATCCACATCGCCGATATCTTCCCGCTTAACCGTTGGGTAAAAGCGATACCGTATCGATTCGCCACCGACAACATAATAATCCAAGAATTGAATGTTACGTCCAAAGATGGTTTCTGAACCTTGGCGATAACTGACGAGATCATTTGTCGTGAATCCCTTTGTTAATGCCGACGAGGATCCGTTACGGAAAAAACCATTAAAAGAAGCAAACTCTCGATCCGGATAAAATTCCGTCGCATTGCTACTTGCAGCCGATACAAACAAAGTGACGATATTGCGATCGTTACTACCACTGTCGTTAATTTCGTCCGTAATACGGCTGTTCAAAACCACATTATCAATATTATAGCGACGCTCACCTACTCCATTTGGATCATCTACAGCGGTATACGACATAGAAAAGGCCCCGGTAAGCTCTCGCTCAAGATCCGTACCGTCGGTGGTTAAGTCGTATAAAGAAAATATCGGCCAACGCAGTTCATAACCAATTTCATCAACACTGGCAGGATCTTGCAGAACCGCATACGACGAAGGATAGAAAACGCGAACACCACTGGTGCTGGTGATGACATCATTGGCACGTTGCGATTGCAGTTTAAAGGTTAGATCGTTGACCTTGTATTGCCCTTCGATGATGACATCAATGGCACGACTCGACGTTTGCACAGTGATGCCATCCAAAGCATTCACATCAGCAGGTTCTTGAGTCACAACAATGCTACCGTTATTTAATGTTAGCCGAGCCGTATTGCTGTTGTAGTTGAAATTCTCGAGCCAAGTCCATGCAGGATCAGGGGTTGGACATCCCGCACTCAAATAACAGCTGCGATAAAATTCAAAGGTTTGACGATTGGCTTGGGCGATGGTTTCTAAGTTGTCAGCGTGCTTATCCCCTAAGGTCTGCAGAGTTTCGGCTTGTTTATCTAACTCGGAGCGATACCCCGGTTCAAAAAACGTCGTACCAATGTCACGTAATACATCCACGAAGGCTTTGGTGCGATTAATACCCAATTGGTAAGTATTCAATTCAGAACCAAGCAAACTATAGAGCGAGGCGGGTGTGATATTCGTCAGTTCGCCATCAACAAACGCATTGGCGTCTTCATTGAGCACACTCACAGCGGCATTGCGATAACGTTCTACCGTGGCATTAGTCACAGAAACTGCTGCAAGGTTGGTGGCCGCTAAGCGATAAAAATCGGCTAAATTTAGCGTTTGTGATCCGCCTGCTTGAAATAACTGACCCTCATTGGTCACCAGATCTACGCCAACAGCATCCGCAAAAAAAGGAAGATCAACTGTCCCGGTGTATTGCATTTCGTAATATTGCCAAGCAGCTAACAAAGCACCATAACGAAGTCTTTGCTGTGCTTCAGAGGAATCCAGATTAGCGAGTTCAGACATCTGAGTTAAGTCAGCGGGTTCACTCGACTGGACGTTATTGATACCAAACATTTTTGATATCTGTGAGACAGACTGCACCACCGAAAACACGGAATAGTAATTGGTCATCATCCAACCGGGTTGTGCGTCGTTTTCGCTGTAAACCAAATTAAACGCCAATTTGGCCGCCAAATCGGTCAGTGGCGTAATGCGAATCAATTCGTCACTGCTCAAACCAAAGGCCACGCTGCTCCAACCAGGTGAGGCAGCGATGGCAACATCATTACCAAAAGCAACACCACCACAGCCATCGACCCACTGACAACGTCGCGTACTTTGCTTAACACCCAGTTCAGAATTGGCTTCGCGGCCGTAGACATCAAAGTAGATCAATTCTGTGCCATCGATACTGACGACCGCTTGCCCTTGATTATCTGTAGTTACCGACGCAGCAATCTCAGCACCAGTTTGGTCTTGGTTTAACTCACCACCTTCAGTAATCAGAACGTTTCGAATTAAAGAGGCATCTAAATCCTCTTGTCCAGCTTGCACCTTCACATTAATAAGTGTGCTTCTAGAGCTGTTGCCACCATTACTACAGGCACCTAATAATAATGATGACGAAACTAGGGCTAACATTCCGCCTATAAACGGCCAATACATTTTCCGTGTATTAAAGACAGTGTGTGATGACAATGTACTCTCCAAAATAATAATAGTAACAATCGACGTGCAGCATAGGCATTTGTGCGCTTTCTTGGAAGTAATGAAATGCCAAGAGCCAAGATATTCTTAGCTAATTACACAGATATTATCATTGATTGCCGCGTATCGCCGGATGCTAATGCCTTATCTTTACTCTATAATCGCCGCAAATTAACGGAGGCCTTATGCATCTTTTCGTCGAAAAACTTACCAACGTAGATTTCAGCTACCTCGATTTCGAGCGCGGCTTGGTGGGTGAAACCTGGTGGGCATCAGCCAT
>JARGOI010000034.1 GCA_029212275.1 Thalassolituus sp. | reverse complement strand
TCAGCCCCATGCGGATCAGTCTTTTCATCATGAACTGGATCAGCATCCAAATCCGAGATTCAAGATTCAAGGGGTCAGAGTCGTTGATTTGTATACGCTTTCGATTTTCGATCTCCGCCATGTTCTGCTGTTTTTCCGGCAACCCCTACTCGACGCTCAGACTGCTCAATAAATTTCTTACTACCTAACACCCAAGATTTGTTGGTTGCCAGGCGAATAGCTTCTATATCCATGTCGGGAATGTGTGCATGAAATAGCTCTCGATACGCACTTTCACGTAACGCTGATGTTTTGCCAAGTTCTACATAACTGTCATGTGGCGTCAGCATTTGAATCTCTACACCTGCCGCATTATGGGGATAGCTCGACCATGGGTAATCAGCGGCGTGTTCTACCATTCCCGCCCTCACTGGGTTCAACTCGATATAACGATAAACAGTTAACAAATAGTTATCAGTATCGACAAGCGTCGACTTATAGCGCCCCTCCCACAGGGTACCTGTGCGAGAATAAGCATGATTAAAATACTGAACATAACGACGGCCTATCGATTGCATCATACGGCTAGCAGACTCCTCTGTTGAGGGAGTAGCCAACATATGAACATGATTTGTCATGAGAACAAAGGCATGAATCGACACTCCATATTGTGCAGCAGCTTCACGCATGAAATGCAGATATGCCTTGTAATCAGAATCATCACGAAAACACGCATCGCGATTATTTCCACGCTGAATAATATGTAACGGGCAATTGGGCAGATATAGTCGTGGACGTCGAGCCATCGTTTCTTCCTTGAAACAAGTGATGCCCGTATCTTAATAAAATCTATAATGAATGAGCAAATATGGGTGGCCGTCGTATTCTACTAAACGAAATCACCTTTCACTTCTAAACAAATAACTTCCCTTTTTTCTCGTAAGCTGATCTCAGCTCATGGATATGTTGCATAATCTTTTCAAGATCATCTTTTCTTTTGGGCAGCGGAGTCTCTATTTCGTCATAATAAAAACGCTCAATATATTCAAAATCTCCTAATAGAATTTTAGCGATACAGTATCGAGTCCCGAGATCACCACACAATAACTTAGCCTCTCCTTTGGGCAAAGTCGAATCATTAACTGGTAAATTGCAAAGCAAATTTTCTTCACTACTAAAATCCCAGTTTTCTTCTAGCATATGAATACCAATATTTAGTACTTCCCGAATATATTCTTCAGCGTTATCACCTTTTATGTCTTTGATTCTAGCACGATATTGAAGCTTGGTATCTTCAGGGTTCATAATTCGAAGAAATTGAGTCCAACCTACTGATCGAACAATATATTTTTTCCAGATTTTTTCTATTTTTTTATTACTAATAATTACAACAGGCTGAAATGAAATTGAAATCGGACTGCCTGTCCAAAGCATATTCACAATCATATCTGTGTGCTTATGACTTTTATTCTTAAATGATTTGGCTGAGTACTCCCAACCCTCGTAATCTTTCGCAATTTTTTTGCACAGCAGCTCAATCTGTTTTCCGAGAGTGACGGACATGTTTTACTCCTTAGGGGTTGTCGTATAGACAGCAGTCGGTGCTTGAGTGCCATCATTGCCGGCAGATTTTGCTTTTTCACCACAACCTATGGCGGTCCCAGCCTGACAGGCATTATACACTGTAGACTGATTGCTACTTTCTTTACCTTTGCCAGTTTTAACTTCGATAATAGCATTACCATTATTATCTGGTGTGATATGCATAACTGTCTCTCCGGTTGAACGATTTACAGTATCATAGCCCTCTGGTGCCTTAATCGATGGCTCTGTAGTATTCACAGACACATCCACACGTGCTCTTTCGCTATTACCTGATTCAAGGGGTCAGAGTCGTTGATATTAATAACCACGTATTGGATCAACAGCAGGCGGAATCTTGCCCGTTAATCGATATTTTTTAATATTCGTAGCAACAATCTCACTTGCACTAATTGGGTCTGTCGGCGCGGAAATATGCGGCAAAATAGCAACACTATCATGTCGCCAATAAGGGTGATTTTCTGGCAACGGCTCTTGCACGAAAACATCTAAAACAGCATGAGACAACTCACCACCATCCAGCTTACTTAATAAAGCGTCATCATCAATAATTAGTCCCCGAGCAAAATTAATAAGACTTGCACCAAGAGGTAAAAGGGATAAATTTTTTTGTCCCATTAATCCTTTTGTTGCAGCGGTTAATGGCAACAGGCAAATGAGTATGTCCGTTTGCTTTAATAAAAGAGCCAGCCCTTCCTCACCGTAAAAACATTCAACACCTTCAATTTGCTTTGGATGACGACTCCAACCAGCGACGGAAAAACCATTATTCACTAAACGTCGTGCACTGACTCGACCTAACTCCCCTAATCCAAGCACACCAATTCTACGATCTTTGGCCTGCACCATAGGCTGCTGTATCCAAGACTGTTTTGCCTGTTGTTTGGCATATGTTGCCATATCTCGATGAAGAAAAAGCGTCCAAGCTAAAACAGCTTCTGACATGGTATCGGCCAAATTAGAATCAATTAATCGAACAATAGAGAAAGGTGGTGAAGACAATTCGTTCATTATGCGCTCTACCCCAGCCCAAACACTATGAACCCACTTTAATGAAGGAAGTGCCAATAAATCATTAGGATCGGGATTAGCCACTATGGCTATATCACATTGCTGTTTTTGCTCTGGGGTTAAATCGGCAAAAGGCAAAAAAACTTCATCAGGCATAGCTGCTGATAAATACTTAATCCAAACCTGTTGCTCTGATAATTTGGCACGACTGACAAAAGGGATCATTTTCATACACCTGTATTCAAGAAGTCAGAGCCGTTGATCATTCAAGCTGCACCAACGACTGGTGCCACCTTTGCACTTGGCTTTTCACCCTTCATAGTCATCTTGACCTGATAGCCACGAAGAGCCAGCATCTTATATAAATTATCGAAGCTAAATTTTGATATCTGACCATGAACTACGTTGCTAACCCTTAGCTGAGTAATGCTTAGTTGTTTGGCAGCTTCTGATTGATTACAGCCATTATGCACAATCAATTTGTGAATGATGAATACAAGGTCTGCTTTCAGCTTATTGAACATAGCTTCTTCGGGGGTGCTGCTAGATCCGTTTTGACTAGAGAGCCATACATTCGAAACACGTGTGAATTGAGTCATATTAACCTTGACCTTGTTGGCTTTTCTTTAACAAAACATCAACTATTTACTTTTCTTAAAATATGACTGCCTGTGCAAATTTTATTTTTCTGACATGTATTAATGAATCCCTGACTTTCCATGCACGAGTAGATATCTGCGTATGTTGAATCTTCTCTGCGTTGGTATTTGCTTCGAATTTCAGCTTTAACAACTGGGTCATCTGTCGCATCTAATTGATGGTCCGTCAATGCTTTAAATACACCTAATAACTTTTTCTTTCCTTCAACATTACAGGTAATTTTTGCTGTTTCAATGTCTTCTTTTGATGCCCTCTCACCATCCGCTCTAGAATACGGTAATGCACAACCTCCAATACATACAGATATACCTACCAAAAATATTCTGCAAATACTCCCCATCTTAGCCGCTTTAAATCCATTCAAGATCATCAGCATCTTCATTAAATAGCTGTAACATCCTAGAATTTTATATAGGTTATCGACTCAATACCAGCCAAGAATAATCATATGATATGAATACCAGCTCTGATACTTTAAGATCTACGTATAAATAATTAAAAAGAGTTTGTTATGAACGCTGCACTTTCTCTATCGATCATTTCTGCTGGCTTGTTCTTTCTCAATGGCTTAATCACTGGCGTTATTAAGTATCGCCAGATCATGGCATCACCGAAAGGCGAAGCGCATGTGTATATCGATATCTGCCATCGTACTTCTCTGATGTATGCCTTTGCTTGTGTGTTGATTTATCAGTTTGTGTTAATCAGTCAACTTCCTGACTGGTTAGAATTAACGGCGGTTATCCTGTTAGTTGTGTATTTTGCAGCGGCGGTAGTCAGTTATTTCATTCATGGTGTGTTGCAAGACACCGACAATCAATTAAAACAGCCTCATAAAATGGGCAACACGCACATATCATCCACGTTAATGTCGCTATTTATGTGGTCATTAATTGTGGGGGAAATTGGTGGATTTTTAATATTATTTTATGGCGTGGCGATAAAGGTTATATAAATAGAAATACGCTAGGTCACTCATTCTTTATTAGTTGATAAAATGTCGGACATTTTATGTCACTACTGTATACTTATCGGCTTTTCAATCACCAGATTTTTTATGCGTCACTTTACTCTACTTATCCCATTAGGACTTTTCTGCGCCAGTAGTGCCATTGCTAGTAATAGTGACCGTGATGCTATGGAATCCAAAAAATCTGAAAATAGCGTTTGTCCTGAGGTGTCTTTTGCAGAGGTATTTGCAGATCCAGACAATCTCGACCTGAACTATTGCTACTTGCGACAAAAACTTGAACGTGGCGAATTAAAATCCGCTTTGCCCGTGGTCGAGCGCATTCTGTTATTAGAGCCGCATCAAGAGCAAGCGCGCGTACTGTACGCCAGCCTGCTGTACCACAACGATATGATGAGCGATGCCAAACGTGAATTTACCGATATTGATCGTGTTCGCCTTCCGCAAAGCAACCAAAATTTAGTGATCGATTATTTGCGTAGAATCGACGAGCTAGATAAGCGCTTAAACCAGTCTATTGATATCACGTTTGGCGGTCATTTCGACGATAACCGTAATGCCGCGCCAGAGGGCGATACGATTCTTTTTTATGGTTTTGAATTCCCTTTCAAAATAGAAAAGGTAGACGATTACGGCACCCAAGTTTCGGTGCGCTACGACATTGCCTATAAATTTGGTGAGTATCGTAATCACCGTGTATTGGGGTCGTTAGAGTATGCTCGCGATAATCAGGCCTTTTTTGACGAGCAAGATTTTGCTTCGCTCAACACCTCTACCGGAGCACGCTTTGATCTTGGTGGAGCGGACCTAACGGCGCTCGGTTTCTATTCGTTTCATCGATTAAGTGGCAGTTCATTTTTGCGCAGTGTGGGTTCGCAATTGAATTTGAGTCATTCTTGGCATCTGCGTGAGCAAAAGCTTACTTATCGTGCGGTGGCATCCAGTGGTTGGTTTTCTGATACTTATATAAACAGTGATGCAAGCAACAGCGCCGAGGCCAGTTCTGGTGATCGTACCAATGTACGTCTCTACGGCTCAGTAACGTTCGATACCCACCAGCAATTATCGCTAGGAATTAATTACGGTACAAAAGATACCGATAAAGCGAATACACCCGAATATGCCTACGATTCGTGGAGTGCCGCACTTGGGCATTTATGGTTGTTTGGTGCTGGCCACAGTGTATCGACTTATGTGAGCGGTGGCCGATTAAGCTATCTAGGTACTTCCGAAAGTATTACTGGCGATACAAGTAAGGTACGTTTGGATACACCCGTGCGAGTGTCTGTCACTCTAACAACGCCGGTGGCTTGGTTCGTGAATTTTGTGAGTTATGGCTTCCGTGAAAGGCAAGTTAAGACGACATCCGACATAGCAGCTTTAAAAAACTTCACCTTTTCGTTATCGGGCGAGTATTTAAGTAATCATTCAAATATTCCTAATTATGACTACGACAATGTTCGTTGGCAGGCGCTTTTCAGTAAGCGTTTTGAATTTTAGGTTGGGGAAATAATAATGACATTATTTAAATTATTAAGTCTGATCCTATTTTTTATTTTATCTAGCGCCAATGTTGTCGCTGTTGAAGTTTCAAATCAAACAGTTAACGAAGTTGGTGTCATTGCTGGTTTACGCGGCCAAGTATTTATCGAACGCAGCGGCAATGAACTCGCTTCGACAAGCGGCGTTAAAATTATTGCAGGAGATCATATTCGTACCCGCAAAGATCAAATATTTCAGCTGATTTTAAAAGACGAAACGGTGTTCACTTTTGCTGGCGATGTGGATGTGTCGTTGGATCTATTTGAGTACGACAAAGAAAAAGGCACCGGACGATTACAAATCACCCAATACGCGGGCCTAATGAAATTCTCGACGGGGCGCATCGCCAACGGGCAAGCAGGCGTTTTTAACATACGACAACCCAATTCCGACATCGCCGTATTAGGCACCACAGGGGTTGTGGGCATGCTGAGTGCCGAGCAAGCGAACGCGTATTTTCCACAAATCCCCTTGCCAAACACGAACGAAAAAGTCAGTTATGCCGCACTGATGGGGCCTGGCCCGCGTGCAGCGCGCTGGGTTAAAAGTGGCGAGTTTCTTTATACCAATGATCAAGGTGTCGTTGATTTGAATAAACCCGGTGGCAGTGTGCTCGCCGTCAAGGGAAGCGCACCCATTGAATTTGTTGCGCCAGCGCTGGATATTAGCTTAGCCACATCTTATGACGACGAAGAGAGCGGTAACTCGAACAGCGGCAACTCTTCTACCAAGAAAAATGATGGTGCGGTGCAATCAGGCAATCTCTCTAGCGCTTTACCTGCCGCCGACAATATTCAATCGACCGATACAAATAAACGCGCTAACGGTGAATCAGGTAATGGCACTCTATTAAGAGATATTCGGACCTTGCTAGACAATGAGTCGATGAACCGAGTTATTCAGCATATTGAACAAACACAAGGCATTCCGGGGCAACCCGCTCCTACGAATACCCCAACGAACAATCCCACCACAGACACGACGCAAGATCCGATTAACGATCTGGTTAACGATCCTATGAATCCGGGAACGGGAGGCATTGTCTGTCCGGGGGACCCTAGCTGCCCTGTAGAACCTGCACCGACTGATCCCGGTACAGGAGGAATGATGTGTCCGGGCGATCCGAGCTGCCCCATTGAGCTAGCGCCGTTTGACCCTGGTGCTGGAGGTTTGGTGTGTCCGGGCGACCCTGCTTGCCCTTAAAGGTTTTCCTTATAAGCGACGGCATACAAGAATTTGGCTACCTGTCGGTGCCAATGTAGATGCTAAGGATTAATCCCCTGCTGTTAGCCTTACAGCGACCGATTTAAACGCAGGCGTATGGCTGCGTTTATCTCGCTCTCGCCCAATCAACACATTGGCCTCAGGATAATAAGCCATGACATTGCCTCGGGGGATGTCAAAAGGCTGCGCATGCACAGCCTTCATAACACCGTGAGCTGATACCACGTCCACCGTATCACCAGCACTTAACGCTAGAGCTTTCATATCTTCAGGATTCAATAGCACCGACCAGCGCTTATCCACACCGCGATAGCTGTCGGTTTCTTCGTAAATAATGCTGTTAAATTGCCCCTCACTACGCACGCTCATCAAGGTAAAAGGATAATCAACATGAGTCCTGTCAATTAACGGATGAACCGCAAACTGCCCTTTGCCATTGGCGGTTTTAAATTCGGGCGTATGCATTACACGATTACGAACATGAAACTCGTGTTTCGCCACGGAAATATCCGCCAACTCCTCCATTCCGGGCACCACATGAGCGATGGTTTCACGAATACTTTGATGCGATTTAAACACGCTCATATCGAACTGTTCTGGCGGTAAAGTTTTTACTGCTATACCGGTGAGAATATCGACCTCGGAGCGCACGTGCGCCAGTCGAGTAATACCGCCATCACTCAAGCGCACATAATTAAACATGGATTCTTGCGTCGTCGGTTGAGCTTCTTCATCGCGTGCCATCACAGGCAAAATTAATGCGTCGCTGTTATCGCAGGTATGTATGTGTCCGGCGTTCAACGTGGTGGTTAAATACACTTTAAAACCGACCTTATCTAACGCCTGTTTCGCCCAATCTGAGTTAGGGGTCGCCTGATATAAATTGCCACCCAGAATTAACGCCGCATCCATTTCACCTTCCGCTGCACGCTCTAAGCAGGCAAGCGTATCCAGCCCTTCGGGCGCTTCCGGAAAACTAACCTTCAGTTCTGTTTGTAAGCCGTTAAAAATATATTCAGGCAATACCGGTTTAACACCAATGGTGCCTATGCCCTGCACATTGCTATGACCACGCAAAGGTAATAACCCCCGCCCTGGGGCACCGATCATGCCGCGCATTAACGCCAGATTAGCAATGTATTCAATATTTTCGACGCCGTTCAAATGGTGGGTCATGCCCATACCCCACGCAAATACGGCATTGTTAGAACGCGCATAAGCCAGTGCCACCAGCTCAATATCGGTTTTGGCGACGCCACTCAGCTTTTCAATATCTGCCCATGATGTTGCATGAATATCGGCTAAAAATTCGTCAAAGCCTTGAGTATATTGGGCAATAAATTCTGGTGCGGTGTGGTTGTTTTCAATTAAGTATTTAGCGATGCCTTTAAATAACGCTAAATCACCGCCAATATTTGGCTGCACATAGACTGAGGCAATATCGCTGCCGCCGGTAATAATCGAACGCATACTTTTCGGTAAAGCGAATTTAATCAAACCGGGTTCTTTCGCCGGATTAATCACAATCACTTCACCGCCACGATCGCGACAGGCTTTTAATTTATGAATAAAACGTGGGTGATTAGACGCGGGGTTGGCACCAATGACAAAAATGGTATCGCACAGACTGAGGTCTTCCAGCTCTACGGTCGCGGTTCCCGCCCCAACAGTAGTCCCTAATCCCTCGCTGGTCGCTTGATGACAATAGTACGAACAATTTGTGACGTTATTGGTGCCGTACAAGCGGGCAAACAATTGCAGCACAAATCCAGCTTCGTTAGACGAACGTCCCGAGGAATAAAAGAAAGAATGCGCCGCCGGAGTATTTGCAAACTTGTTTGCTGCGTAATCAATCGCCCAGTCCCAATCGACAACGCGAAATTGATGACTGTTTTTTTCCTTAAAGATCGGTTTTCCTAAGCGCCCTAAATGTTCTAATTCGTGTGGTGTCAGGTCTTTAAAGTCGTCCAGTGGATGATCAAATAACTCATCGGGAATGGGAGATTGCAAATCGGTCGATTGCGCTTGAATGCTTTTATTACAGACGGAGGGGTATTCGTGCATTTCATTAATCATGCCGCCTTCTTGCCCACCCATACCCAAGCCACAAGCTTTACAGGTGTTATTGGCGCGCAGAGCCTTTTGCGAATTCATCAGCCCCATTCGCCGCATGGTATTCAATGCATACAAGATTTTTTTAACGCCACCGCCAACCGGCACTGGCTTACCCGACGAGTTCTTCATGCTAAACACACCTCAACCAGATATCACATCGAACACTATGCCTGATCACAGTAGCAGGTGCCACTTTTCCGCATTGGGTACCGTTAGCGGCAAGGTGTTACCGCTACTATCGTATTAAATGTATCTCAAGTACCGAGAAAACCACCCTTAAAGCAAATGGCCTAGTAATTGCTGCTACCTATTAGTCCTACTGGGAGGGTATTCCTATGAGCATCAACAGTTCTCCATCCAGCTATCAAAATCTACTGGCCATGCTCGGCAAGAATGTGTCTTCATCCATTGGTGCGTCATCACATGGGGCTTCGTCAACTAACAACGATGCTGAAGCTGACAATACAAACAACAGTGAATCTTTTTCTATAAGTTCATTACAACAACGCAGAGATAAAGTGTCGATTTCGTTACAAGCGGAAAAGCTTGATCGCATTAATAAAGAATTTTTCTCTGGCACCATCAGCTCTGACGATATTCCGGCTCTGACCCAACGTTTATATAAAGATGGCTTTATATCCGCGAGTGAATTTCAGAACCTAGGCGGTAAAGAAGATGATATATCTACCATTACTCAAGCGTCTAATTTTCTAAACACCTATATTTCTGACAAGTCTATTGTTGGGGATGATGACGCCACCAAAGAAATATTAAATGTGATTAATGTGATAGATCGCATGGATGAGAAGATAACCCCCACGCATCGTAAGGCCGAAGTTGATGCATTTGATTTTGCAACAAAACACACTGAAGAATTAATCCAGTCTGGCGCGCCAGAAGATATTATTGCAGAGTTTAAAAACGTCGTGGATGTTCTGAGTGCTCTAAATACCGTACGAAGCAAAGATCAGTTATCAGGATCACTAAGCACTTATGCGAATATTCAACAATCAAAATAAACGTATGAAGATTCATTGAAGGCACAAAGATTTGACCTTTCGATAAAGCAAAGCCTTCCCTTCTGCCTAATAAAAATAATCTCGTTATTTTAAAAATGAAAGAGTCGTTTGTGGGAACGGAATGTCGATGCCTTCTTTATCAAAACGTTCTTTAATACTTTTTAATAAATCACAGGACAGGGTAAACCCATCTGTCGCATCTTTCGCCCACACCCACATTTTCAGTTGAACCGAAGAATCACCCAATGCAATCACTCTAACCGTTACGACAGGATCATTCTTGGCTTTTTGTTCTTCATTACGAGCATCCACGAGAAAAGGATGCTTCATCGCTTCTTCGCGCATAATCGACATTGCTAAATCCATATTAGAGGCATAACCGATGCCTACTTCTACCGTTTTACAACTACGAACATCGGTATGATTAAAGTTTGTCAGTGCACTACTACCCACGATGCTATTAGGAATTATTATGCGATTATTTTCTAAATCTCTTAATACGAATTGACGTAAATTAATATCTTCTACGTTGCCGACCAGTCCATTAATAGAGATACGATCACCAATTTTAAACGGCCGAAATAAAACAATCAGCACGCCACTCATTAAGTTACCTAAGATTTGCTGGGAGGCAATACCCATGATCAAGGTCAGTACACCAGCACCGGCCAACATCGAGTGTCCGAGTAACTCAAACTGAGGAATTTTTGATAACGCCAGTCCAAAGCCAAACACATATACGATAATAATCAGTGTTGTGCGCGCAAATATCCATCCCGTGGCATCATAACCCACTCGTTTTTTGCCCTGTACTATCACGTTATTGATAGCTGTTTTGATTATTTTCGCGATAATAAACGTCGCCAATAAAATAATAACCATCGCAATCGCATCGGCTTGATAGAGTTTGATAAATTTATCCATAGGGGCTTCTTTCTTAACTGTGTGAGAACAACTTAACCTAAAGCACAACGGCATAATTCAGTGCTGTGCATTATTCCGATAACGCTTTAGGTCATGACTACTTTCAATGTTATTACTATTTCAACAATGCCTAAACATCAAAAAAGCCGTAGCAACATTATTGCTACGACTTTTCTTTTTAGGTGAATGATTCATTTTCTGAATCATACTCTGTCTCTAGCGTATGGAGCACTGTTATTTCAAATCGAAACGATCAGCATTCATCACTTTCACCCAGGCTTTAACGAAGTCGCGTACAAACTTCTCGCGGTTATCGTCTTGGGCATACACTTCGGCGTATGAGCGCAAAATCGAGTTAGAGCCAAACACTAAATCGACGCGGGTCGCTGTGTGTTTCACATCGCCTGTTTTACGATCACAAATATTGTAATGACGTTTGCTGGCTGGCTTCCATGTATATTTCATGTCGGTCAGGGTTACAAAGAAATCATTGCTCAACACACCTACTTTTTCAGTAAATACGCCGTGTTTAGAGTCACCATGGTTGGTGCCCAATACGCGCATACCACCGATCAGTACTGTCATTTCTGGAGCCGTTAGGCCCATTAATTGAGTACGATCTAATAACATTTCTTCTGGAGATACAGCATAGTCCTTTTTCACCCAATTGCGGAAACCATCGTGTAAAGGTTCCAGAGGTTCGAAAGATTCTGCGTCCGTTTGCTCATCCGTCGCATCACCGCGTCCATCTACGAAAGGAACGTCAATCGAGACACCGCCATCTTTCGCGGCTTTTTCGACCGCCGCCGAACCAGCAAGCACAATGAGATCTGCCATGCTGACTGTTTTGCCAGCACTGCTTTGGAAATCACTTTGAATACCAGCAAGCACGCTTAGAACTTTTTGCAAACGCTCAGGCTCGTTACCTTCCCAATCTTTTTGTGGCGCTAAACGGATGCGTGCGCCGTTAGCACCACCGCGATAATCCGAACCACGGAACGTACGCGCACTGTCCCATGCCGTAGATACCAATTCAGCAATGCTTAACCCTGACGCTAGGATTTTGCTTTTTAGGCCAGCAACGTCACTGTCACTTAGCGTGTAGTCCACCGCAGGGATCACATCTTGCCAAATCAAATCTTCTGACGGCACATCGGCACCTAAATAGCGGCTTTTGGGCCCCAAGTCACGGTGCGTTAATTTAAACCAAGCGCGCGCAAAGACATCTTCGAAGTACGCTGGGTCTTTATGAAAACGCTCAGAAATTTTGCGATATTCAGGGTCCATTTTCATTGCCATGTCGGCATCGGTCATCATCGGCATACAACGAATTGACGGATCTTCGACATCGACTGGCATGTGCTCTTCTTTAATATCAATCGGCTGCCATTGGCTAGCACCGGCTGGGCTGTGCGTCAGCTCCCAATCGTAGCCTAGCAGTAGATCAAAATAGCCGTTATCCCATTGTGTTGGATTGGTCGTCCACGCGCCTTCAATACCGCTGGTTACGGTGTCGCGGCCAATTAAACGCTCAGAATCACTATTCCAACCCAAGCCTTGTTCTTCAACGTCAGCTGCTTCTGGTTCTGGCCCTAACTTTTTCTCTTTTTTAGCACCGTGCGCTTTACCCACGGTGTGACCTCCCGCCGTCAGAGCCACGGTTTCTTCGTCATTCATGGCCATGCGCTTAAAGGTAACGCGAATATCTTCTGCCGATTTCAACGGATCAGATTTACCATCACGACCTTCTGGATTCACAT
>JARGOI010000033.1 GCA_029212275.1 Thalassolituus sp. | reverse complement strand
CATCACCATCAATCTAGCCCCTGCAGACTTGCCCAAAGAAGGTGGACGCTATGATCTAGCGATTGCTTTGGGGATATTGGCCGCATCAGGGCAAGTGCCTGCAGAAGCACTTGATCACAGTGAGTTTATTGGTGAATTAGCGTTGAGCGGCAAACTTCAGCCAGTGTCGGGCGTATTGCCCACCGCGCTGCAAAGTGGCCGAGCGCAACGACGCTTAATTGTGCCGACCGGATCGGCCAGCGAAGCGGCGCTCAGTCGGGATTCCGAATGTTTGGCGGCAGACTCTTTGATTCAGGTCACTGCTTGGCTCCATGGCCAAGAGAAATTACTCGAAATCGACAGCTCCGTTGAGATGCCGTCGCAGTCGGATTGCCGCTTAGATCTGGCCGACGTGACTGGGCAAATGCACGCGCGCCGAGCATTAGAAATTGCCGCTGCGGGACAACATAATTTGCTGTTTATTGGCCCTCCGGGCACGGGAAAAACCATGTTGGCGAGCCGTCTTGGCGGGATTTTACCACCCATGTCCGAGCAAGAAGCCATTGTATCTGCGTCCATCGCCTCTATCAGCCATCACAGTGGAGACTGGCGCAAACGCTGGGGGCAACGTCCCTTTCGTGCCCCGCATCACACGGCGTCTGGGGTGGCTTTGGTCGGTGGCGGCGGCAATCCGAAGCCGGGTGAGATCTCATTAGCGCATGGCGGGGTTTTATTCTTAGATGAACTGCCTGAATTTAGCCGTCGAGTGCTGGATGTGCTGCGCGAACCTTTAGAAAGCGGCGAAATTGTGATCAGCCGCGCCAATCGCTCGGTGACCTTTCCGGCACGATTTCAATTGATCGCAGCAATGAATCCCTGTCCGTGCGGATATTTTGGTGATCCCTCGGGACGCTGCCAATGTTCGCCAGAAGTGATAAGACGTTATCAAGGACAAACGTCAGGCCCTCTTCTGGATCGGATCGATTTACACGTCGATGTTCCGCCGGTGTCGCCGGCACTTTTGCAAAAAGCACCGCCCTCAGAAAACAGCGCTACCGTGCAAGCACGTGTGGTTGCTGCCAGGTCTCGACAACTAAACCGTCAAGGATGCGCTAATGGGGCGCTCGCAGGCAAGAAAAGAGACAAATATTGTGCAATCAGTGATCACGATCAGCAATGGTTGTTGGCAACCTTAGAGCAGCTTAATTTATCGGCACGCTCTTACCATCGATTATTGACCGTAGCGCGTACCATTGCTGACTTAAACGACCATCCGAATCTTCTGCGCGCGCATCTACTGGAAGCGTTAGGTTTACGATCTCTGGATCGCATGCAGAAATGAGTGATCGGCATGGCGAGAAAGTAAATACTTGTACATAGTTGTTCTTAGTGTATAAGTGTTGTATTATTTTTATGGATTATGGTTAGTTATGAGTAATATCACATGAATTACACAGCAGCGTTATTCTCTACTTTGTTAACTTGTGCGACCTCGTTGGCAGGAATATATACATTTCTACCACTGGTAGGGAGCTCTTCCATTTTTAGTCATAACCATAGCTTCAGTGCTAACTACAGTCTCACTCAAAGCTATTTACCTCACAGTAAAGACGAAGCTCAATCAGTCGTCTCTCACAGCGAAGCTTTCATCATTGACACACTCGGTCTTACTCAGCTAGATCCAAAGCAGCACACATCTTCTGACAATGCTTCTTATCCTGATACGTCTCATGCCATGCTTTCTTATCCAATGATTTCATATCAAGGCGATATTAGTTCATTAAAGTTAGATCACAATCATCCGCATCTTTTAAGACAGGACCAATTCTTTATTCCCATCGTAAGCATATGAATCTTGGTCAGTACCCGTTGTTCTATTTTTTGATTTGTTTCTATCGCTAAAATATCACTACGTAACCTCCCATCGAATCTTGCTTGATTATTTGCGCCCTAGCTAGCACAAGAACGGTGCGTAAAATTGCTTTTCTCCAAATTTGTACCAGACTAACAAATACAGTGTATTTAATAGAATAGACATAAACCTTAAGTTAATTGCGTTACCGTTTTAGATGATGGTTTATTGTTGTATTTGTGATTGTCTGCGTTATAGAGTGAGGAGTGTAAATTGATAAAGCAGTTAATTATATTTTTGTCAGTCGTGATCGCTATTGTTGCAGCCATGACTTATTACCACCTTACGACGCCAAGCCATTTTAATGCGGAAGCTTTTTTTGGGCCATCAGAATCGGCCCAACCAGCATCAGACACGAAAGAAAAGTAATTTACGTTATTGAGATAAGTGTACGAAAATTATTGACGTAAATTATTGACGTAAATTGCTTGGTTAAACTTACGATTAGGTAGTGCAGAGATATTCAAACCAGCTGAAATTTTCTAAAGAAATTTCATTATCTAAATTTGGTTTAAAAAAGACATTGCTGGCCAGACACATCATAACCTGCAGGATCCTCATGAAGCGCCTTGTTAATGAGATCGTCGACCGATAGCGGGCGTGCATAAAAGTATCCTTGAATCCGATCGCATCCTAATGAACTCATTTTTTCTAATCCTTGTTGGTCTTCAACACCTTCTGCGGTGGTTTCTAAGCCCAATTGTTTTGCCAAAGCGAGCATGCTTTCTACAATGAGCTCCTGGGATGAACGTTGTTGGCGTGCATTCCAGCGGTCATAGCCGACACCAGCAGCGTGATCTTCGGGAGAAACGAAGGAACGATCCAGTTTAATTCCGGTGATAGGCAATTCACTGAGATGCGACAAAGATGAAAAACCGGTGCCAAAATCATCCAGCACAATGCCGATCCCTGCTTTTTTCAGAATCAACAAATTATGCAAAGAAATACTGGCATCGAGCATCATTGCGGTTTCGGTTAATTCTAATTCAAGATATTCGGCGGGCACCTTATGTTCTTCCATTAAATCTAACACCTTCTCCGCGTAATGTGGATCGGCGACTTCGGGAAAGGAAACATTCACTGACATCTTGATGCATATGCCTTTTTCAAAAAGGCGATGCCATGTGACAAAACTTTCACACATAGCCCAATGACCTAAGGTACGGATCATCCCTGCCATTTCGACATCTTGAATAAATTCACTAGGAGGAATTATGCCTAATTGCGGATGTTGCCATCTTAATAAAGCTTCCGCTGCAACCATATGGCTCGTTTTAGTATCGAACATGGGTTGGAATTCGAGATAAAATTCTTTTTCACGCAGCGCTCGAATCAGATCTGTGATTATCCCATTACCTTGCAAACTTGCAGAGCGAGTACTCAAGCCGGGCTGCAGTGTACGTTCTCTTTCGATATGACGAACGGCGCTGTGCACTGCGGCGCCAAGTTCGTCATAACTTTTTAATTGAATGGGTTTGCTTTTAAATAAAGTCCAAAAACACAGTGGATCACTTTTGACCGATGACATCCATGAAGAATTTAATGTGTCGACATCACGACTAACGACAATGAATTGATCGTCCAATAACTTACCTAAAATAGAATCTAACGGTGCTTTTGTGCGCATTTCTTTTTCAAAGGCGTACTGGGTACGCTGACGCAATTCTGCGCTATCGCCCGATGCCACTGGTCGCCAACGGCAGCTGACCAATTGCAGATAATAGTAATTATTCTGTTCTAAAGGGCTTTCTAAACGCTGACGAAGTTTTCTCATACAGGCTTGGCGATGCAATAGAGGTAATAAACGCCCTTGCGCGCAATCAAACAGCTCTTTCAGTCCGAGCCTAAGCTCGCTGGGAGTGATGTCTTCTTCATTGATCCAAGTACACACGTCGGGATAGAACATGCGTTCTTCAGAGCGCCCAATCATCATGATAGGCGCTCGGTCGCACAAGAAATGGATATTGTCACGCATGGCAGGAGTGCGGTGAGGAGCAATCAGTACCACTATCTGGTCGTCATTAATGAAAGGATGCTCATTCAGCATGCCACGATGAATCGACGTTCCATTTACAATTGGCTCTTTGCTAAGCCAATCATGCAATTTTTCTGGAAACTCATGTTCTGTGCCAAGTAAAAGCATTTCAAAGGGGCCAGATTCCAACAAGGTCATTGCATCCACTTCGTTTCATTGCATTTTTTAGTCATACACTTATATAGAGCAGTTTCAGGCACTTTGCGTAATTATTTCTGACAAATATGACGTTTATGCTTGCTGTTAGCGTTTGCTCTTTAATAAAACTAGATGCAGGTTTGGTCGTTATCTTTTTTTGAGTAACGATTTTTTCGACGTCGATACCTGCTAGAATTGCTCCTCTGCATTCTTCAGAGGTGCCCGAGGTAATTGTGTGGTCGATTTAAGTCAGTTAAACCCCCGTCAAAAAGAAGCGGCAAAATACATCGATGGCCCGTTGCTGGTATTAGCAGGGGCGGGGTCGGGTAAAACCAGTGTAATTACGCGTAAAATCGCTTATCTAATTGACGTGTGTGGTATCAAGCCGCATCACATTGCTGCGCTTACCTTTACCAACAAAGCCGCCCGTGAAATGAAAGAACGGGTGATGGCTTTGGTTGGGCGTGGTGGTGCGCGTGGGTTAACCGTCTCGACCTTTCACAACCTTGGCCTCAATATCATTCGTCAAGAACATAACGTGGCAGGCTATAAGCCCGGGTTTTCCATTCTCGATCAAGATGACTGTCGCGGAATCATTCGTGATGTCATGCATCGCGAGCACGGTGATGATGGCGACATGGTGGAGTTGGTGCAAAACACCATTTCGAGTTTAAAAAACGACTTGGTCATTCCCGAGCAAGCGATAAAGATCGCACAAACCCCGCAAGATTTACTGGTGGCGCAAACCTACGTCACCTATCAACGTATGCTAAAGGCCTATAATGCAGTCGATTTTGACGATTTAATTATGGTGCCAACGCTGCTGTTTAAGAACAATCCTGAAGTACTGACGCGCTGGCAAAAGAAAATCCGTTATTTACTGGTGGATGAGTATCAAGACACCAACACCAGCCAATATGAGTTGGTGAAGTATTTGGTTGGTCATCGTACTGGGCTAACGGTGGTCGGGGATGATGATCAGTCTATTTATGCGTGGCGCGGTGCGCGTCCAGAAAACTTGTCGCTACTAAAGAAAGATTATCCAACCCTCAAACTGGTGAAGCTGGAGCAAAACTATCGCTCCACCGGATTGATTCTAAACGCCGCCAACCGGGTGATTGATAACAACCCGCACGAATTTGAGAAGCGTTTATGGTCAGAGATGGGTTATGGCGATCCGATCAAAATTTTAAAATGCCGTAACGATGATGTGGAGTCAGAGCGCATTGCCGCCGAAATTATCGAACGGCGCTTACGCTATGGCTGCGGTTATCGAGATTTTGCCGTGCTTTATCGCGGTAATCACCAGTCCCGCGCTATTGAGATGAAGCTGCAAGCCTATCAAGTGCCTTATAAGCTTAGTGGCGGTCAGTCGTTTTTTGGGCGCAACGAAATAAAAGATATTATGGGTTACTTACGCCTGCTGATTAACCCCAGTGATGACGCCGCGCTGTTGCGGGTGATTAATACCCCGCGACGTGAGATCGGCCCGACCACCATCGAAAAGCTCAGTGAATACGCCACCATGCGCAACACCAGTATGTTGTCTGCCACCACAGAAATGGGGTTAGAACAGCAACTGATGCCGAAAGCGTTGGATCGTTTGCGGCGCTTTGGACATTGGCTGGATAACATCACGCGCAACGCTTACACCGGTGATCCTGTGGCGGCGATTAAAGAAATGATCAACGACATCGATTACGAAAGCTATTTGCTGCAAAACTCTGGCACCCCACATCAAGCCGAACGACGCATGAAAAACGTTTGGTATTTGGTCGATTCGATTCAAAAAATGATCGATAAAGCCGACGAAGAGGGTGACGAATGCACCATCGAAGATGCGGTCGGTAAGCTGGTGCTGCGTGACATGATGGAACAACAAGAAAAAGAAGATGAAACCGACCAAGTGCAGTTGATGACTCTGCATGCCTCGAAAGGGTTGGAATTTCCGCACGTCTATATCATGGGCTTAGAAGAAGAACTGATGCCACATCGCAACAGCATCGAAGCAGACACGGTCGAAGAAGAGCGCCGCTTAATGTACGTGGGTATTACCCGCGCTAAGCGCACCCTAACGCTCACTTACGCGGCTAAACGTCGTCAATATGGTGAAGCCATGGCAACCACTCACTCACGCTTTTTAGACGAACTACCGCCAGACGATTTAGTGTGGGAAGGACGAACCGAAGTGTCGGCGGAAGAACAGAAACAACGCGGTCAAGAAACTCTAAGCAGCCTGAAAAATATGCTGGCCGACTTTTAAGCGGCCAGTTCCCCCCAATAATTAGTGCCAGCCGGGCAACCACACCTTATTACTCATTCCCGACAGCTCCTCATCCATGATGGCAATTGCCGCAGGTAAAGACTCTCCACCGGCATCGATGGTGGCGTTGGCTTGATAGCGAATATGACGAACTTCACCAGGCGCTAAGCTTTCCACAGTATTTTCCCAAATAAGCGTGCCATCGTCGGGATAGCGAGTAAATCCTGCTGCGTCTGCATCAAAGAATTTGATCGGTAAGGTATCTCTTAAGGTAATGTTCTGAGCATCGACACTGCCATGGTTGGTAATTTCTAAATCTATTTCAACCGGCCCCGTCACGATCGGAATCGGGTATACCGTTTTGCGAATCGATAAATTAATCGGCCCTGGGTTATAGCTCAGCGTCAGCGGCTGAACTTGCTGCCCCTGAGCAAAATAGTCGTACGGCGCTGGTTCATCTGGTCCGTTATTCATCACCGGCGGTTCGCTACGAATCAGCGGGTAAGCGGCTTTGGGCAGCAGAATTTGAATATCGGTTCGCTCGATGGTGGGCGCTGCTTTGCCATCAAGTAGTAATGCAAAATCGATTTTAGTTTTTTGCAGTCGATCTTTTTTACCCGCATGAAGCGTGTTGACGGGGAGGGGAATCTCAAGCGATTCTCCCGCAGGAACGACCATGGGGGTCATCGGGGTATCGACAAAACCGACCTCACCTTGGAAGGGAGTTTCATCCGAATTTAAGATCGTCAACACCACGGCAATGTCTGGCGCTGCGCCATTTAACAGAGTGATTTGTCCAGTAAGGCTGGTCAGTAAAGGTGGCTTTGCATTCTGAGGTGCGGTATCCGTGGTAGGGTTATCCGCATAAGCAGAAGAATGAAGGCAGATAAAAAACACACTGGAGAATACATAAGGGAACAGATTGGAAAGCAGGGGAATGCGCACAAGAAAGACTCATTAAACGAAAATCCTATTCTTACCCTCGCTCACGTTTACTGCAAGCATTCGTTTAAGGGCGGCGCGATTAGCCTAGGGTTTTGTTATGGTTTTCAACCAAGTGTTCTCTGCTTGTCGAGTGAGATAGTCGCGTTCACTCGCCGCCGTCGCAGTTTGATAGTTTGCTGAATCAATGTCTTTAACATCCCAAGCCCAATTGCCATCGATAAAACAGGCACTTAGTGGAACGCTTTTTTCAATGGTATGCCAGCGTAAGTCACGGCAAAAGGAGCCTTCCTCGTTGATCCAAGACCCCATAATCTCTGAGCGCCCGTCTTTCACCTGAAGAATGTCTCCAGTATGTGACAGGGCTAATTGTGCGCTAAGAGCGTTAACAGGAATGCCTTGGTTGCTAGAATCCTGTGGCCAAAAGATTAATGCGCATAAAGCAACGCTTGCAGCAATGCCAGACAGAGAGGAAATCTGTAACCAAGATAACGAGCGCTTAGCTGAACTGATTGACACAACATTGCTGGTTACAGAAGGTGTTAGGTCTGCTTCTTCAATAAGAGCCACCAGTGCTTGTAGTTGCTCGTTATGTGGTTGCGTTGCATCTGAATCTTGTGATGAATAATAGGCGCGGGCGATGGCATCAACTTGACGTAACTGATTTAAACGCTCGGTTAACTCTTCAGATTCTGTTAAGGCCTGCTTTACTTCGGCATGCTTGGTTGCAGACAGCTCGTTGTCTAAAAAGGCGGATAGTATTTGATCGCTGATTGTGGAAGGCATCTTGGATCTCCTATGTTGGCAACGTTATGACTGCAACGCGTCTGATGGATCGATTGAAATATCTTGGCAAGCGTTACTTAATTGCTGGCGTGCTCTCGATAAACGACTCATGACCGTGCCTGCGGGGATGTCTAAAATAGTGGCGGTTTCTTGATAGCTTCGACCTTCTACCGCGACTAAATAAAGTACCATTCTTAATCCTTCAGACAGACGTCCCATTTGATCCTGTACATACCTAAGCGTCGTGGCTTGTTCGAATTGCTGTTCGGCACTAAGAGTCACTAGCGTGTCGGAAAAACGCTCAGTCAATGCTTCGGTTAAGGTATCGGTTGGGGAGTTTTTTCTCATGGTATCAATCCAAAGGTTGCGGCAAAGACGGTACATCCAACGATCCATTTCTGTACCAATTTCAAATTGCTGCCAGCGCACAAGTGCGCGCTCGACCGCAGCTTGAAGTAAATCTTCCGCATCTTGTCGATGATTTGTCAGGGCAAAACAATAGCGTCGCAATTTGGGTAATAATGCGATTAGCGCTTGTTTGAAATTATGTTGTTGTGCGTCCATAGATACTTTAACGTGCAAAGAACACCGTTATTCCCTAAACATGAAATAAATTTTAACGTTAACCGTTATAGTCATCATATGGTTAACAATAAAGGAAATATTTGTGCGTAGTGTCGCTCGTAGTCGAGTTCGTTTTTTGTTTTTGTTCTGTCTAGTTTTTAGTGCACTAGTACTGTCTGTTGTTTTACCCGTCCATGCCGATATGCACGAATTGGATGACGACGATGATATAGAGCAGCACAGCGAAGAAGATATCAATGCACAAATGGAGCAGCAATTAGAGATTGAAGCAGAGGATGAGCTGGAGCGTAACGAACGTGAATTTGAAGATATCGAAGATCGTCTAGATGATGATCTTGAAGACCGTCTAGAAAGGAAATTGCGTTTCCATGAAGATATGGAAGACGATGCCGATGAGCGTTTAGAAGAGGAAATGGAAGATCGCATCGAACACCTAGAGCGCACGCAAGATGCTCGCATGGATCAAAATGCTGAGCGCTTGAATCAATTATGGGAAATTGAAGATACGCTCGAACAGTTAGATGATTTCGTCATTGAGGACGAATATATTGCATTGTTGGATGAAGCGCAGCTTAACGAGGCAATATCTCGCGGTGCGAAAGTACTGCGCTCGCAACCCATGTCTTCTTTGGGCAGCGTGTTAGTGACCTTTAAAGGATTACAACCTGCGTCGCAATCTGAGTTAGAGGTAGCGGACAAAAACCATGTTTACGTTTTGGATGCCGTATCTAACCCTATGGATACGGCAGGTTCAGGTATCCAGAGTGTTAATTCAATACGCAACATGGCCATTGATTTAGGTATTCAAAATCTTCAACAAAATGGTCATCTAGACACGGCTGGTGAAAGATTAAACATCGGGATGATGGATTCGAGTATTGATACCAATCATCCCTGTCTCAAAAACAGCGCCGTCATTGAAAAAGTGTTTATTGCTAACGGTCACTCACAAAACCTTCTGTTAACTAAGCAACATGGCACTGCCATGGCTTCCGTAATTGTCGGAGATGGGGAGTGTGGACTGTTGAGTCATGCTCAATTACACAATGCGGTGGTGTTTGGTGAAAACAACCAAGGACTGGTGGTGGCGAGCGCAGATCAATTAATCGTGGGGTTAGATTGGCTGCTGCAACAAGGAGTGAGTGTCATCAATTTGTCGTTATCTGGACCACCGAATCAAGTGCTCGAAAAAGCCTTATCGCAAGTGATGGGCAAAGGTATTACGGTGGTTGCATCGGTAGGTAACGAAGGCGCAGGTGCATTCCCGCGCTATCCAGCAGCTTATCCCGGCGTGGTTGCGGTAACGGCATTGGATCGTAAATATGCCGTTTATGTCCGTGCTGTGCAAGGCGAGCATTTACGTTTTGCAGCCCCCGGCGTTGCTGTCGCCCTTGCCGACGCACGAAATGGCAGCATGGCCGCAACCGACGGCACCTCAATTGCCTCCGCTTTTGCCTCGGTAGTGATTGCCATCGCCAAACAGCAGGGCGTGACTATTGAGCAATTGCAATCTAGGGCAATTGACCTAGGTCGACCTGGTCGTGATTCGGTGTTTGGCTATGGTTTGATTCAAGCTTACACAAACTAACAAAATAGAATGAATAATTAGAAATTTGCCTAGTTAATACCTATGTAGATTTGATAATGATACGAGGCTAAATAATGAATAATTTAAACATTAAACGATTTTCCACACTGGTTGTTTTGTCATCGGGTTTATTAGTCGCGTGCGGCGGATCGAACAGCTCTTCAGACTCAGCGGCCTCAGCAAGCAGCAGTCGTGCCGTAGAAGGCACGGTTGACGGTTTTGGCAGCGTCATTGTTGATGGCGTGCATTACGACAGTACCAATACCGAGTTTTATATCGACGATCGCAGTGGCTCAGAAAGTCAGCTGCGTGTTGGTCAGCGAGTGACCGTTGAAGGCATGGATGACGGCGCCAATGGCGTTGCTTTAGCCATTCATTACGATGTCGAAGTACAAGGTATGATTTCATCCATTGATGTCGCTAATGGCACCATCACCTTGCTGAATCAAACCGTTGTGATTGATGGCATGACGAACTTTGAAAACGGCATCAGCATCGATACGCTTGCCGTGGGGAATAATATTCAAGTCAGTGGCATGCGCGATAGTGAGGGTCAAATTCGTGCAAGTTTTATCGGTTTTGACGATTCCAGTGACGTTGAAGTCCGTGGGCGTATTAGCGTGCTTGATTCGGTCAATATGACGTTCGAAGTTTATGGTCAGTCAGTGAATTACAGCACCGCAAGTAACATTGAGATAAAAGATGTGCAGCTGTCAGACAATATGTTGGTGGAAGTCGAAGGGGTGTTGAATAGCTCTGGTGTATTAGTTGCCACTCGAGTTCATCAAGAAAATCAACTCCATCAGCGTAGTGGCGTTGCTAAAGTAGTGGGGGTTATCAGTGCTGTCGACTTAAATGCGGGCACCCTGAGAGTTGCTGATGTCGAGGTGGCATTTACTAATCAAACCCGTTTTGAACATGGCAATGTGATTCAGTTGACATTGGATGCTCGCATTAAAGTAAAAGGAAACTTTACTAGCGAAGGTATCCTTGTTGCCGAGAAAATCGAATTCGAAGAACCCGTAAAACTGGAAGTCGAGGGCCCTGTCGATGCCGTATCGGATTCTAGTATTATCGTGATGGGCATTACTGCGACAGTCGATACGTTTACACGAGTCCGTGATGATCGTGATGATGAAAAGTATTTCAATTTGAACGAAGTACAAGCCGGTGACTTTGTTGAGTTACGTCTTGCCATTAACACCGATGGCAGCTATCGCGCGCTTAAACTTGAACGTGATGACAGTGAAGGTCGTGTGAAACTGACTGCCCCGGTAGACAGCATTGATGTTGCTAATGGCTTGATCACTGTTTTGGGAATTCAAGTCGATGTTTCTGGCGTTAGCGGCTTCGATATTGCGACATTGCTTGTCGATGGCTACATCGAAGTGAAAGGCAGTTATGATGGCAGTCGAGTAACAGCGACCTCTTTGTCGAATGACAATCGCTACGAAGGTGATCACAACGGACGTCGTCATGACGACTCTGAAGATGACGACTCTGAAGATGATGATTCAATAAATGATAACTCGGACGATGAAAATGACGACTGATCATGATTCTGGTCAAGATTTGAAATAGCCTAACCGCTATCATTGAACGATAGAGAAAACGTAAGTAAAGGAGCCAGCGATGGCGGTGTGCCCGGCAGCCACCATGTCCAGCACAGGGATTCACACTAAAAAGACCATGGTTTGCGCCATGGTCTTTTTTGCGTGTTTACTTGTTGTCAGTTTGCCAGCTTATGCCGGCCTTGAACTGGGGGTCAGTGTCGGCGCGGAGTATGATAGTAATATTTTGCCCAGTACCGATATTACCGTCAGCGAAGGTGATTGGAGTACGGTTTATGGTGCCTATCTTGGAGCCAGTGGTGAATTCCCCATCACTAAATCTTCGCAATGGAATAAACCGTTAGCATGGCAAGCGCGCTATGACATCAGCGACACGCGTTGGACTCAGGCCAGTCAATACAACAGCGTGCTACAAAGCGGTTTGTTTCGTCTGAGTCACAATGGCGCACAGGTCAATAGCGATGTCTCTATGCTGATTGCGAATGCGTCGGTGGATGGTCAGGATTTTCTGAGTCTCTACCGCATCAGTCCGGGTGCCGGCGCCTTACTAAGCCCTCATTGGTATATGCGCGGACAAATCGATCTTGCGCAAAAAACGTTTGCACAGTTCTCTGCTCGCGATAGTGATCAGTTGGGCGTCAAGGGTACATTGTGTGGCTTATTAAACGGCACTCAGCATTATGTTTCTTTGCAGCTTGGCATGCGACAAGAAAATGCTGCAGATGATCAATACGGGTACTCGCAATGGCAGGGGCGTTTGCGTTGGAAATATCGACTTAACGATATCCGTTTTAACCTAGCCAGCACCTATGAACAGCGTAATTACGATGCATTATGGCCAACGATCAGCGCTATTCGCGAAGATCGTCGATTGCGTTTCAGTGCTGGAGTCGAGGTCACTTTGCCTTACGGGTTCAGCTGGCAAACGAGTGCCGGTCGAGATATATATCAATCCAATTACCCCAGTGCCGACTATCAACAATACCGTTTAGAAAGTACCTTGCACTGGGATTATTAAAAAGTGTGTTATTCCACCGTCACTGATTTCGCCAAATTACGCGGCTGGTCGACGTCGGTGCCTTTAATCA
>JARGOI010000479.1 GCA_029212275.1 Thalassolituus sp. | reverse complement strand
GAAAGTTGGCTCGACCAGCCGATGACCTGTGTTGATTCGGATAAATTAGGCAAAGCGCGCCGTATTAGCGATGCCGCTGGACGTTACATTGAATTTTGCAAAGCCACTGTCCATTCTTTAAATTTACGTGGCCTTAAAATCGTTATTGATTGCAGTAATGGTGCGACCTATCAGATTGCACCTTCGGTGTTCAGAGAGTTGGGTGCCACGGTTATTAGTATTGGTAATGAACCGAACGGTCTGAACATTAATCATCAATGTGGTTCGACCTCACCCGCTAAATTACAACAACGTGTGTTAGAAGAACGCGCCGATTTAGGCATCGCCTTTGATGGTGACGGCGATCGGCTGATGATGGTTGATCACTTGGGTGAATTGGTCGATGGCGATCAATTGCTTTATATTATCGTCAGTCACGCTCATGAGCAGGGGCGTTTGCACGGTGGTGTGGTTGGTACTCTGATGAGCAATCTCGGTTTAGAGTTAGCGCTTAGAGAAAAAGATATTCCTTTCTGTCGCGCTAAAGTGGGCGACCGCTATGTCATGCAGAAGCTGGCTGAGCACGATTGGCGCTTCGGCGGCGAGTCCTCTGGTCATATATTGTGCCTCGACTCAAATAGCACGGGCGACGGCATTGTATCGTCCTTGCAGGTGTTACTGGCGTTGCGTGATACGGGTATCGGCCTGCACGAATGGCAGCAACGTATGAGTAAAACGCCGCAAACGATGGTGAATGTGCGTCGTAATCAAAATATTGATGTTGCTCAGAATAAAGAAATTCAGCAAGCCGTTAAAGCTATCGAGGCCAAACTGGCCGATAAAGGAAGAGTGCTATTGCGTCCATCAGGAACAGAGCCTTTGGTGCGAGTTATGGTAGAAGGGCAAGATCCAGCCGTCACGCAAATGTTGGCACAAGAGCTGGCTGCGGTAGTTGAAAGGGTGATTGGTTAGTGTTCATAGGTGCCCTATACTGACAGAGCGCTTGTCTGGGACGGCCATCTTAGATAGTATCTGCGCTCTTTGAATGTTGGGGGGATACAATGCGTAAAACGCTGGTCGCTGGTAATTGGAAGATGAACGCTTCGCAACAGCAAACGCAGGCATTATTGTCCGCGTTGACTGAGGCTGCTCCATTGCCTTGTGATGTTGCTGTATTTCCGCCGTCTCCCTATTTGATACAAGCGCGTGATTTATTGTCTGGTAGCACGATTGCATTAGGTGGGCAGGATTGTTCTGCCGCTGAATCAGGTGCTTTTACCGGCGATATCTCTTCTGCGATGTTGGCTGATGTGGGCGCAACTATGGTGCTGGTTGGCCACTCTGAGCGACGTACGTTGAATCATGAAACGGATCAACTCGTCATCGAAAAAACACGTCAGGCGCTCAAACATGGATTGACCGTCGTGGTCTGTGTCGGGGAAACCCTCGCAGAACGCCAAGCCGGTCACGAAGAAAAAGTAGTGGGTACTCAGTGCGCTGCTATTATTGCTGAGCTAAGTGACAGTGAATGGCAAAACATTATCATTGCTTATGAACCTGTATGGGCCATTGGCACGGGTGAAACAGCCTCGCCCGCTCAAGCGCAGGCGATGCACAGTTATATACGTCAGTTAATCGCGGCACGCAGTGTCGAATTAGCCGATACAACACGAATTCTGTATGGCGGCAGTGTTAAAGGCGCAAATGCGTCAGAACTGTTTGCACAACCGGATATTGATGGCGGACTAGTGGGCGGAGCATCGCTCGACGCCGTCGAATTTCTTAGTATTTGTCGGGCATAAGGGCTCTAGGAATTTATGGAACAGATCATTTTAGTCGTTCACATTGCATTGGCCGCGATCATCGTTGGCTTCGTTTTATTACAGCAGGGCAAAGGCGCTGACGCCGGTGCTTCGTTTGGTTCGGGTGCGTCACAGACCGTGTTTGGTTCTGGTGGTACCGGGAATTTTTTAAGTCGTACCACTGCTGTTTTAGCGACGGCTTTCTTTGTGACCAGTTTGGGTTTGGCTGTCTACGCACAGAAAAAAGCCGATATCGTCGAAAATATTGGTATTCCTCAGGCTCAGACAACAGAAACACTTGAGCAAGATAGCCCATTTGTGGAAGAATACGCGCCGTCTTCAGAAGCCCCAGAATTGGATGCTTCTGTTTCTAGTGACGAGCCTGTTCTAGAGAGTACTGACGAGTCCAAGTAATCGGACTGCGTTATCTGCGGATGTGGTGGAATTGGTAGACACGCCATCTTGAGGGGGTGGTGAGCATAGCTTGTGCGAGTTCGAGTCTCGCCATCCGCACCAATTAT
>JARGOI010000032.1 GCA_029212275.1 Thalassolituus sp. | reverse complement strand
GCCTGCTAATGAAGACGATTGGCACACCGAATACTTGGCACCCATCTTATCGATCAAGGTGGTAGACGATATGGAGCAAGCGATTGAACACATCAATCATTATGGTTCACATCATACCGACGCTATTATTTCGGAAAACTACACCTTGTCACGTCGCTTCCTAACCGAAGTCGATAGTGCTTCAGTAATGATCAATGCCTCTACCCGTTTTGCTGATGGCTTTGAATATGGATTGGGTGCGGAAATCGGTATCTCAACAGATAAAATTCATGCCCGTGGCCCGGTCGGTCTCGAAGGGCTGACTTCACAAAAATACATAGTGTTAGGTGATGGTGAAGTCCGCGAATAATTCGAAAGCGGTTCCTTTAAAGGAACCGATGGCTTTCTTTGGTGGTACCTTCGATCCGGTGCACATTGGTCATCTGCGTATCGCAGTGCAACTGCGTGAGTCTGGATTTGCCAACGTACAAATGATTCCTAATCGGGTACCGCCCCATCGAACGCAACCGCAAGCAAGCGCCACGGACCGTCATAAGATGTTAACTGACGCCTGTTCATCTCTGGATGGCATTGAGGTGAATGATCTAGAACTGCATGGTGCAGGATTCAGCTATACCGCACAAACGGTGGCGACACTGCGTCGACAGTACCCTGAGCAATCGCTTACTTGGGTGATGGGAGCCGACGCATGGGCTGGATTTGATCGTTGGTTCGAGCCAGAAACAGTACTCAATAATGTCAATATTTTAGTGGTCTCACGTCCCAACGAACCGCTGACATTGAGCGGCGAACAAGGGCAATGGTACCAACAACGACAAGTCATTTTGCCAGAATTACTCAAAAAACAGCATGGCGCTATTTGCCATCATCCCCTACCCGAGCTGGATATATCCGCAAGTAACTTGCGTCAAGCTATCAAGCAGGGTGACAATATCGTTTATCTCACGCCCGACAGTGTGCGTGAATACATTATTCAACAACAACTGTACCGATAGGATTGCATGCATACCGACGAAATCAAAACCCTAGTGATTGATGCTTTAGAAGACCTCAAAGCACAAAACATCACTGTTCTCGATGTGCGTGGGCGCACATCCATCACCGATTGGATGGTGATCGCCAACGGCACGTCAAATCGTCACGTGACGGCGGTTGCCGCCAATGTTGAAGAGAAGGCCAAACACGCCGGACTCAAACCCAATGGCACCGAAGGTCGCGCAGCATCCGATTGGGTGTTGATTGACCTGATCGATGTGGTCGTTCATGTAATGACCGATCAAGCTCGTCACTTTTACGATCTCGAACGACTCTGGGGTGAGCCTCAGGAGGACACAGGGTCTTCTCGGGGATGAAACTGCGACTGATCGCCGTGGGCCAAAAAATGCCAACGTGGGTCGAACAAGGCATCAGCGAATACACTCGACGCATGCCTGCAGATTGCACTGTTGAGATCGTTGAAATTGCTCCCGGTCATCGCGGCAAAAACGCCAGCAAAGAAAAAGCCATGCAGCAAGAAGCAGAAGCGCTTAAAAAAGCCGTTAAGCCTAGCGATCATGTGGTTGCTTTGGCGGTAGAAGGCAAAGCATGGTCAACCGAACAGCTGTCTGAGCAATTAACGCAATGGCGAATGCAGGGCGGTGATGTCGCGTTGTTGGTGGGTGGCCCGGATGGCATGACCAATGAGGTCATGGCCTTAGCATCACAGCGCTGGTCGTTATCCAATCTGACCCTACCTCATCCTCTGGTGCGCGTCTTAGTAGCAGAGCAACTTTATCGGGCTTGGACCATCCTCCAAGGCCACCCCTATCATAAGTGAGGCGCGGTAATGTGGGAGCAGTCATTCCGCGATAAAGGTTACGAACGCCGCTTGTTTCGCAATCGCGCAGTGGTGGCGGCATTAATAGTACTGATCGCGCTATCGATGCTGGTATGGAGGATGTTTTATCTGCAAGTACTGTCACACGAAAAATACCGAGATCTCTCCGAAAACAACCGTATTCAATTACGACCCGTAGCGCCTAATCGTGGGCTAATCTACGATCGCAATGGTGTATTGTTGGCTGAAAATATTCCTTCTTACAGTCTTACCATCGTTCCCGAGCGCGCGGCGGACTTGGATGAAACTTTGGCGTTCTTACAAGATCTCATTGGTTTTAGTGAACGCGATCTCGAACAATTCGAAAAACGTTTAAGTTATCGTCGCCGACCTTATGACCCTGTTGTGTTGCGTTATCGATTAAGCGAAAAAGAAATTGCAGATGTTTTGGTCAACCGTTACTACTTGCCGGGCATCGATGTCGAAGCACAGTTAGTCCGTCATTATCCTTTAGGGGATGCCTTTGCCCACGTGCTTGGCTATGTCGGTCGTATCAACCAGAAAGATCAAGAAAAACTGGATGAAGAGGACGACGTAAAACGCCGCTACAGCGCCACGCAATACATTGGCAAGACCGGTGTAGAGCGTCGTTATGAAGAGTTATTACACGGCAACGTAGGGTATGAAAAAGTAGAAACCAACGCCCGTGGCCGACTGTTACGCACCATCGAGCGTGTTGATCCAGAACCAGGCAAAGATTTAACCTTGCATTTGGACAGTCGTTTGCAATTATTGGCTGCCGAATTAATGAAAGAAAAGCGCGGTGCGATCGTGGCCATTGAAGTTAAAACTGGCGGAATTCTTTCTCTTTACAGTAATCCGACTTTTGATCCCAATAAGTTTGTTACCGGCATTTCATTCAGTGACTATTCTCAGCTGCGCGACAACATTGATGAACCCTTTCTTGATCGAGCAACCCGCGGACAATACCCTCCCGCATCGACCCTCAAGCCATTTATCGGGCTCGCCGCGTTAGATATAGGCACGACCACATGGAATGCGAGAATCAGTGATCCTGGCTGGTTTCAGCTAGATAACGATGAACGCTTTTATCGAGACTGGAAAAGAACGGGACATGGCATTGTAGACTTGAATAAAGCCATCATTGAATCCTGTGATACCTATTTTTACGATGTCGCGGTACGAACTGGGGTCGATCGCCTGACGCCTTTTTTGAGTCAGTTTGGTTTTGGTCGAGATATGACGGTAGATGTTATCTCCGCGGTTCCTGGGATTTTACCCGACCGCGATTGGAAACATGATCGCTTGCGCAGTAATTGGTATCCTGGTGATACCGTCAACTTAGGTATTGGTCAGGGTTATATGAACGTGACACCATTGCAACTGGCGACCGCGACTGCAACTTTGGCGAATAAAGGTGTTTGGCAAGTGCCGAGGCTCTTGGCTGCAGAAGGCGATGTCGAAGAGGTGATCGAACATGGCGATATTCCCGACATTCAATTAAAAGATCCGCAAAACTGGGACCGCATGTTCAATTCGTTAGAGCAGGTAATTTTGTCTCCCACTGGCACTGCGCGCATATTGCAACAAACATTAGATTTTCCAATTGCCGGAAAAACAGGCACAGCACAGAAAGTTGGTATCAAGCAAAACGAAAAGTACGATTCCGCGGCTCTGCGCGAACGTTTGCGAGACCACGCATGGTTTATGGGATTTGGTCCGACGGAAAATCCCGAAGTCGCGGTAGCTGTTATTGTAGAGAATGGTGAATCTTCTGGCCGCACGGCGGCACCGATTGCGCAGGCCATGATCAATGCCTATTTGCACATGCGCGAAGACTCCCTTAAACAAGAGTTGCTTAAACAAAACTCCCCTGTTCTAAGCGAAGATAATGAGGGCAAACCTGTAAACGGGCTTTTCACCAATAGCACGCCAAGAGACATTAACGACAATGGCTAATGTTGATTTTCAGCGAACGGTATCCACGCCGTCACATCATTACAGCTTCGAACGCAGCGGTAAGTTTTTTGCACGCTTCCACGTCGACCTGACTCTTTTAATGTTACTCACCTTGCTGGCAGTTACCGGGTTGTTAATTTTATTCAGCGGCAGTGGTCAAGAAATAGGAATGGTTAAACGCCAAGCCATCCATTTTGGCATCGGGCTATTACTCATGATTGGCGCCGCACAAATTACGCCGCGTCAATATCAATTTTTAGCACCATGGGGATATATCGTCGGTGTCATTCTTCTGGCTGGGGTATTGTTTTTTGGTGTGGGCGCAAAAGGTGCACAACGTTGGCTGGAACTTCCAGGACTGCCGCGCTTCCAGCCCTCAGAGTTGGTGAAACTAACGCTACCACTGACGGTGGCTTGGTTTATGTCTAAACATTCAGTGCCGCCACGCTTCTCGAACTTACTCAAAGCCTTAATTATTATTTTCATTCCCACCTTGCTGATTTTAAAACAACCGGATCTAGGCACCTCTATTCTAATCAGTGCCTCAGGCATTCTAGTGCTGTTTTTTGCCGGCGTCTCTTGGACATTGATCACCTCAATGATAACGCTATTGGCCGCATGCGCTCCAGCTATGTGGTTTTTTGTGATGCACGACTACCAAAAGCAGCGCGTACTGACGTTTTTAAATCCAGAATCCGATCCATTGGGATCTGGTTGGAACATTATCCAATCAAAAACAGCTATCGGTTCTGGTGGTGTGCATGGTAAAGGGTATTTAATGGGATCTCAGTCTCATTTAGAGTTTCTCCCAGAAAGCCACACCGATTTTATTATTGCTGTTTTAGCAGAAGAAACCGGACTTTTAGGCGTTTGCATGTTGCTTATTTTATATACCCTCATCATCATGAGATGTTTATATATGGCTGCAAATTGCTCCACACTCTTTGGACGATTACTCAGTGGTAGTATTGCGATTACGTTTTTTATTTACGTCTTCGTTAATATAGGAATGGTCAGCGGGATTTTACCCATCGTTGGTGTTCCATTGCCCATGATTAGTTATGGTGGGACGTCGGTTGTCAGTTTATTTTTAGCGTTTGGCATATTGATGTCGATGTACACCCATCGGGAAAATTAATATTCTCATCACAGGACGACTTTATGTATTTAGCTAGGTCTTTAGTTAAGTCTTCATCGAAGACATCGTTAACCACTTTATTGACTGGCATCCTCACCTTCGGGGTCAGCGTTCCTGGCCACGCCGGGTACGATGATCACCCAAGAACGGCCGAGTTCATCGCCGAAGTGGAAGCGGACTATCAAATCCCTGCCAGCGAGGTAAAAAAGTGGCTCGCCGAAGCGAATAAAATGCAGTCGGTACTGGATGCCATTGCACGGCCCGCCGAAGGCACCATGAATTGGGCTCGCTACCAAGACATTTTTCTCACAACAAAACGCATTGATGAAGGTAAAGTATTTTTACAAACACATGCAAAAACCTTAGCTGAAGCAGAAGAAAAATACGGCGTTCCGCCGGAAATCATCACCGCAATTATTGGTGTAGAAACATTTTATGGTACTCGCCAAGGATCTTACCGTGTACTGGATTCGTTAAGTACACTGGCCTTCGATTATCCTAAACGCCCTATTTTTTGGCGTGAGCTGAAAGCATTATTTGAATTAGCCAACGAAGAAGGCATTGATCCAGGCACCGTTAAAGGTTCTTATGCGGGTGCTATGGGCTATGGGCAATTTATTCCAACCAGTTATTTAGCTTACGCGGTCGATGGTGATGGCGATGGTCATCGTGATCTCTGGGGAAATCCTGTCGATGCCATATTAAGTGTGGCCAATTATTTTAAAGTACATGGCTGGCAATCAGGCAAACCTGTAACACAGCGTGTGACAGTGTCTGGTTCGGCGTACGAGCCCTTGGCAAATAAAACACGTAAACCTGAACTGACTGTCGCTGATCTTGAAGCGGCAGGCGTTAAGCTCAGCCAACCAGTCCCTGCGTCTAATCCTGCAACGCTAGTCTACTTGGAAGGCAAGGAAGGCGACGAATATTGGTTAGGTGAATACAATTTCTTCGTTATTACCCAATACAATCACAGCCGTTTATACGCCATGGCTGTTTATCAACTTAGCCAAGCGTTGGCCAAGGAATAACATGTTGCGCGTTTTTTTTACCTTCATACTGGCCACAACCATAGCTGGATGTTCAGGTTACAGCTCTATTAAAACCGGCGATACGAGCACTCCCAGTGGTGGCGGTGGTGCTTCTGCCTCTGATCGCTATCAACATGCGGACGACTTTCATCCTCGTCCAATTGAAGACATCGCTGCCATTCCCAATGCAATACCATTGGACGAGCCCATAAGTCGCATGGGTAACCCGATCAGTTATCAAGTGTTGGGAAAGCGCTACAGCGTACTAAAAAATGCTGACGGTTTTGAAGAAGAAGGCATTGCCTCGTGGTACGGAATGAAATTTCATGGTCACAAAACGTCTAATGGTGAAGTGTACGATGTTTATAAAATGACCGCCGCGCACAAAAACCTTCCTCTTCCCAGCTACGTTCGTGTGACTCGAACAGATACTGGAAAATCGGTCGTAGTGAGAGTTAATGATCGTGGTCCATTTCACCCAGGCCGAATCATTGACCTATCCTACGCCGCCGCTGTCAAATTGGGCGTGGATAAAGCAGGCACTGCCCCTGTTCGTATTAAAGTGCTGAAAACGCCGCTCAGTAATAATGTTCGATGGTTGCAAGTTGCCTCGTTTACCGAAGCTGAAAGCGCCGAACAATTGCGTTCAAAAGTTTCGGATATGACCAATAATAAATGGCAAGTGGCGGTGTGGAAAAAAGAGCAAAATGGCGACACTTTACATCGTGTGCGAATCGGTCCCGTTGACGATGACGACGTCGATCGTCTAGTCAATCAACTGGCTCGTCAAGGGTACGCTCAACCTATGTTATTAAGCTCTCATCAGTTGGCTGATTAATAGATCCAAGTTCGTAAGACAAATTTCTTTAAGACTGGACTGTCATGCTTTATTTGAGTGCACCCCATTAATACGGTGCACTCAAATGATCATTCAAACGCTCACAAGCTGCCCACGATAGCGACGCATTTTGTTGGCGAGTTCGTTATTGCGTGACTCTACCAACACCTCACTGCCGCGATAAACTCGACGAGACGCTTCTGATACGTATTGTTCTTCTAATTCAATATTTGCTCCATCCTCAATCAGAAGCTCCATTAATAACGTGCGGAGTTCTTGATCCTTGGAGACGTTCAATAACTTCATCAGATCGTCTTCTAGAGTCACCGAATCAAAATGAATTTGAAAACCAGCGTGTTCCTTTGCCAGACGTTTTACCTGTCGGAGAGTTGCGAGACTACGTCTATTAAACTCCACTGCTGCCTCCAGTCGTCGGTTATTGAGATATGCATATAGCATGTTTACACCAAAGTTTAGCAAACGGCATACCATAACTAATATTTATCGTCGATTTCTCTGACTTTATGTTTCAGAAAAAGACTCAGACAAAGATTCAGATAAGGTGGTCGCCGCACTATGGGGCGCTATCATACGTTCTTCTATCAACTCATTACAGCAATGTTCAAAGCGCCGAGCAACGGTATGCCAAGAAGCCTTTTCGGCCTGAGCACGTGCATCTATTCCCATGAGCGTTAAATCGTTTTCAAGTAGCCTACAGACGCTTCCATGAAAGGTATTAGAAACATCTGTTGATACAGCACTGGATTTTTCTGCTAAAGACGGCGTTGGACATAAATAACCATCGATACCCTGGCGCACATACTGTGCCGCTGCGGCTTGATTGAATGCCACGACAGGCAAACCACTGGCCATGGCCTCTAACGTCACAAGGCCAAATGTTTCCGTCAGACTAGGCATTAAAAACGCGTCAGCCGATGCAAAGTACTTGGACAATTCCAAACCCGTACGACGCCCAGCAAAAATAATCTCGGGATACTTTGCTTGCAGCGTTGCTAATAGTGGGCCGTCCCCCACCACCACCAATTTTACTTTTTTTCCTGCTGCAACTAATTTTTCCCAGCTTTCAATGGCCAATAATAAATTCTTCTCGGCCGCAACTCGGCCGACAAATAGAAGAACAGAAGGTGTTGGTAGTGAAGGATTTATTGATAATTGCTGCGCGTCTGGGATTCCCCAAGACTGACGCAAAACAGAACAGCGCCAACGTGGGTTAAAAACATCACAATCGACACCGTGTGGTAGCCAATCTACGTTTCGAAAACCGCGCTGAGTTAACTCAGTACGAACATCATTCGAGGGCACCAATGTTCGATCAGTACGATTATGAAAGTAACGCATCCAACACATGAGGGCTCTGGTAATCCAAGCCATCCCGTAGTAGCCACTGTAATGGTGAAAATTCGTGTGAAAAGCACTGATTACAGGCAATTTTAATGCTTTTGCACAACGTAAGGCTGACATACCTAATGGACCTTCCGTGGCGATGTAAACGATATCAGGTGGGTCTTGATGCCAACACTTATTGATACGACCGCCTGCTGGCAAGCCAATTTGCATTTCTGGATACTGAGGAATTGGAAAACCACGAGTTATCAACTCGGGATAAACAGGTATGTATTTTTCAGTTGATGTTTCGTTCGAGGCAAAATTGGGATTAGTGCGAGGTGAAGGTCTGACAATAGTGACACGAAATTCTTTGGGATTAAGGTGTTGTACCAGACGATGCAGAGAATTGGCCACACCATTAACATCTGGAACATAAGTTTCAGAAACAATACAAAGATGTCGACAAATACGTTGATTCATTTTGCACCCGCACACTATTAAATAGAATTAACAGTGTGCGGCGTAACTAATGACAATTTTATGAAACGTGCCAAACATTTTAAGTGTTGGCTAATTTTATTTAACTGTCCTTAATTTTCTCAATAAGTTGGATTGTACTTATACACTCGTCTTATTGAGAAGCTTGAGATTAAGAAGCTTGAGGTTCAGTCAACTTAGCCAAACGGTAACGCAGCTGTCGCGGTGTTAATCCGAGTACTTTGGCAGCCATGGTTTTGTTGCCATTGCATTTTTCAATCGCACCACGAATATCACACAATTCATCTTCTTGAACACGCTGATAAGGACGTGCGTACAAGGTTTTGAAGTTTGGGACTACCTGAGTAGACAAGATTGCTGCGATTTGCGCACCAATCATATGCACCAACATGATATCTAGTTGCGATGCTTGAAAACCACGCAAGTCGATAACCATGACAGCCAATACCGACTGTCGCAACGTAAGAGGCACCATCAAACAACGCGGTGAACCTTCAATGGCATTTTTTGCAGGATCAAAGCGCTCTGGACGTTCGCTATTTTCTTGAATCACCAACCATTCACGACTTTCAAATTGGCGACACAGGGCGTGTTGTACTGCAAAGCTGTAGACTCCATCGGTTATACCGGTAGAGCAATACTGAGCTTTGAATCGACTTGGAGCATCTGGTAAGGCAATCGAAATATTTCTTAATCCGGTCGCTTTCGCCGCCAACATAAGAAGTTGTTGCACACTCTCGTCGTCGTGATAGCGTGTTTCAAGAACTTGTGTCACCCCCGACATCCAATCTCGGGTATCTTTTGGAGTGATTGATGGCTTACGGTAATCCTGAATATCAGCAATTTTATACATGGGCTTCTCCTCCTGCTTAAAATCCTTTTCGCAAAACCCGTACCAGCTTTTTAATTTATTTAATTTTAACGCATTTATACGTTATTACTGGTTGCGTTTTTTAGCAAAAACTCAAAGAACTACGCCGCTCGTGTGTGGTTTCACGGATTTCTCACACAACTGCGACCTAATCTATTAAAAATAATTATATTTATACTAGTGGCGTAATATTGCAGCAGAATGACAACAAGGCATAAAAACTTTTAATGAGACCAAGAAAGAATCAGCGACCTTGCTTAAATGCTTCATTTTAGTGCAACCATTCACTGTCACGAGTGATCCAAGTGCACTTAAATTCCCATACGTCCCAACATATCAATTGTGTCTCGCAATGCTGCGGATAATACCGGATGATCTTGTTCAAAAAGCACGGACTGCTCGCGAATATAAGCCATCAAACCTTCTGTATCATCGTGTTCTTGAGCTAAGGTCACAAGTAAGGTGTTTTTAGTCTCTTCATCTAAATCTTTGTCTTCACTCAACATACTTACAATACGATGAGTTTGCTCTTCATTTAAATTAGCCATCAGGCCTCCTATGTTTTCGATACAGATCAAGCAAATGATTTTTTAATATTTATCAGCATGCTGCCGATTAAAAATAAATATCATCCTGGCACGGCTCAAGGCACTCCTTAATTCACTCCACAACTTCGGAATTCACACGGAGTGCTGCAGGCCTTGCAGAGATACCCCTAACCTTGCCACATTATAGAGCCATTATTCTACTGGTAACTGATATGTGCTGCGATTTAGTGCAGCACATTCTAAAAGGATGGGGGTAAGAAGAACCGAACGGTTTAATAATAGGCCTGAAAATAAAACGGCATTCCTAGCTGATTCGCTAGGTTTTCCATGACAGGTTTATTGGCTGAATCGCCTATATAGAGAAATGGTACCTTATCTAGCAACAACCGATGATCAGAACTCAAAATCTCTTTAAGACTATGCACAATCGTGACATGGCTAGGGGATAATGGCATAAACACATGGTTGTTACCCGACATCCCATAAAAGAAATCAAGCAGGCGTTTGGCATTATTCTCAATAGTTTCATGGGGGTTAACATAAAATATATGCAACGAGCGATCGGAGTCCAACTCCAACTTATCTATCAGATGCCATGCCATTGGCATAAAAGAACTAATCAATTCTTGTAACTGTGGCGTGCAAGCGCCAAGACCATCAAGTTTTCTATCTACCGGTGAGTTAGCCAAATATACCTTACTCATACCGGTTGGCCCCTGCATCGCAATGGGGCATCCTGCTCGCCATTCGTTGCTAGATTGCCGAACTGTTGCCATCTCTATCTTCCTAAAATGTAATTAATAGGATTCAACAGACAAGCTTCGTGCCATATTCAGGGTTCAATAAGACAACTAATACATTAGGGTGAACATTGGGCGATTGTCGTCTATTTTTTTATTATTTAGTCAATTTAGGGAACTAAAGGCACCTCACAATTATAAAAATGCAGCTTTCATGACCTAGATTCTTAAATTCTCAGAGCATGAATTCTACAATGATAATTTCCTGTCGAACGACAATCAAAAAAAGTTTACTTAAGTTAGATTTCTAGAGTGTTGGTCAAAATAATTTTTAAAATGTATCCAAACATTCCCAACCCCAACACAAAGAACAGAATAAACATACCAAACTTACCGGCGTTAGAACGCTTTGCTAGGTCGTAAATAATAAAGAACATAAAGGCGATAAGACCTCCCACCCCTAATGTCATACCTATCTGATCAAGTATTTCAGAATTCATCGATGTTTCCTTTGTTTAAAACAGGGTCAAGATTGGTTCTGTTTCGCTTAGCACTGGGGTTAACAACTCACTCACGGGGATCACGCATTTACCTGAGTGAGAACAAAACTAAAGCAGGCCTGAGAGACAAAGTTTTGACACAATTATTTTAACCCGCGTCAGAAGTGCGTATGATAGCAAAATTCTTAAGTGCTATCTCGCTATCTAAAATCTCTGCAATAAATATTTCGAATAACTAACAACAAAAAAATGGAAATCTTCAATGCTACGGGCCGTCATTCTTTTTTTATCGTTCGTTTCTCATATGAGCTGGGCAAATGCCAATCCGACGTTGTGCGTCTTCGATCCCGTGGGAAGCAACGGACCCATCTATGCACAAATGCAAGAATATCGGACTCAAGCGTTAAACTGGGGCGTAAGCTTTAATATTAAGGCTTACACCAGTGAATCCGTCGCCGTTGGGGATTTCAAAGCTGGCATTTGCGAGGCAGTGTTAATTACAGGTACCCAGGCACGTCAGTTTAATCGCTTTACTGGCACCGTTGAAGCAGTCGGTGGACTGAATAGCTACAATGAACTCCAAGAGCTAATCACGTTACTAGCCAGTCCTAACGCAGCACGCTATCAAAAAGAGGGACGCTACGAAATAGCAGGCATCATTCCCGGCGGCTCGGTGTTTGTATTTGTGCGAGATAAAGCCATCGACTCTATCGAAGCGGCCTCAGGTAAAAAAGTTGCTACCCTCGATTATGATATGGCATCGCGTAAAGTCGTCGATTATATTGGTGCCACCATTGTCCCTTCCACTGTTGCGACGTTCGCGCCTAGATTTAACAACGGCGATGTCGATATTGCTTACGCACCCGCCATCGCTTATGCCCCATTTGAAATGTATCGCGGACTCGGTAGTACCGGTGGTATCTATCGCTTTGCATTTGCCCAAATGAATTTTCAAATCGTCCTTCAGCAGCAAAACTTTGCTGACGATTTCGCTCAAAAGAGTCGCGAGTATATTGCTCAACAATTTAACAAATCAATGAACTACATCACCTTGGCTGAAAGCGAAATCCCTTCTGGCTACTGGTTGGATTTGGAAGATCAGCAAGCGATTGATTATCTGGCCATGCTGGCGCGTATTCGAACTGAACTGGCCGATGAAGGTGTTTACGATCCACAGATGATTAAATTAATGAAGAATCTGCGCTGCAGAGCTAACCCGATGCACGCAGAGTGTTCGTTTGATTTGGATTTATAAACAGTGAACATTGACTTCGACATCACGATTATCGGTGGCGGAGTAATAGGACTCGCATGTGCTCGTGCGCTATCGCTAAACCATAGCGTTTTATTGGTAGAACAACACGAGCAACTGGGCAGTGACACCAGCAGTCGTAACAGCGAAGTTATTCATGCTGGCCTTTATTATAAAGAAGGATCTCTAAAAGAAACCTTATGCGTCGCCGGTAGACAACAGCTCTACCGTTACTGTGAACAGTATAACGTTCCCTTTCGCAAAACAGGCAAGCTGATTGTGGCGGCAAATGCCACAGGGCACTCCAAACTGGATACGCTATTCGCCAAAGGGCAGCGTCTCAATATTCCATTACAAATGCTTGATCAAGCGTCTTTAAAAGAAATGGAACCTACTGTCGCAGGATATGCCGCTCTATTTTCGCCAGAGACGGGCATTATTGACAGCCATACCTTT
>JARGOI010000478.1 GCA_029212275.1 Thalassolituus sp. | reverse complement strand
CCTAAATGAACTAATGCATTTTCAGCGTAGGTATAATTCGCCACGATAGACGTGAAAGCAAAGAATAAAATCGCGACAGCAATAAAATAATTACCGAAAGCGCCAAAATGAAACGCCAACGCATCTTGAGTCAGCTTAGTACCCGTAATTCCCGAACCGGGTTCAAGCACGCCTGATAACATAATCATCACTGCCGTTGCCGTACATATCACGATGGTATCGATGAATACGCCGAAGGCCTGCACAAACCCTTGCGATGATGGGTGATGAGGCATCGGCGTCGCCGTTGCCGCAATATTAGGCGCCGACCCCATACCTGCTTCGTTAGAAAACAAACCGCGCTTAATACCATTTAAAGCAGCTGCAGCCACCGCGCCCGCTGCGCCACCAGCCGCCTCTTCTAAACCAAATGCACTTTTAACAATGGTCATTAATACGCCTGGCACTTCAGAAATATTCATCGCCATAATGATTAAGGCCGCTAACACATACACCCCAGCCATCAAAGGCACAACAAACTCAGCGAAACGCACCACAGAGCGTAAACCGCCAAAAATGACGACCCCTGCAAACACTGCGATCGCAACACCAACCCATAATTTAGGAATATGAAACGCACCTTCCACCGCTTCGGCGATCGAATTTGCTTGTACCGCATTAAAAATTAAACCGAAAGAAATCATTAAACACACAGCAAAAATCGCTGCCGCCCATGGCGCATTTAAGCCTTTTGAAATGTAGGATGCTGGACCACCGCGATACTGACCATCGCCGTCTTTAACTTTATAAAGCTGCGCTAATGTCGACTCCGAATAAGCGGTGGCCATACCGACCAGCGCGACCATCCACATCCAAAAAATTGCGCCAGCACCTCCTAAATATAATGCCACGGCGACACCAGCAATATTCCCAGTTCCCACTCGTGACGCTAAACTGGTACACAACGCTTGGAACGGCGATATGCCATTATCGTCGCTTTCCCTTGATCCTTTGATCACGTGAATCATTTCTGAGAAATGCAAAAACTGTGGGAATCCTAGCCGGATGGTGAAGAATATACCCACCCCCAATAACCCATAAATAAGAACGTAGCCCCACAAAATATTATTTAGAAAATCAACAACCATATCCATAGACAGTCCACTCCGATGTTTTTATCTGAAAGTATGGACACTAGTTCACCACAACCGATTCAATGAAATATAGAAAAACATAATACTTGTATGACATAGTTGCCATGATGAAATACGCACATAGAGAGAAAACTTTGCATCGTTGTTGCTACCTAGGATTAAGCCTTTGCATATCCGTCAGTGCACATTCTGACAGCGTGCATGTTGCTGTCGCCTCCAATTTTATTGCTCCGCTAAAAGACATCGCAGAGCATTTTCAACAAGACACTCTGCACCAAGTGATCGTTAGCAATGGTGCCTCTGGGAAATTAACCACGCAAATCATGCATGGCGCACCTTACGACGTTTTTCTGTCCGCCGACACCGATAAACCCGAGCAACTAATAGACCGTCAACTGGCACTCTCAGATAGCCAATTCACCTACGCCATTGGGCAATTAGTCGCTTGGGCGCCCAATTCAAAAGACACCTTGTCTGATTTAAAAGAAGGCAAGTTTCGTAAAATCGCTCTGGCCAATGCTCTGCATGCTCCCTACGGCAAAGCAGCTGAAGATATCCTGTCGACACTCGGGGTTATTGACGTAACGAAACCACATTGGGTGGTGGGCGAGAACATTTCACAAACCTATCAGTTTGTCGCGTCGGGCAATGCCGATATGGGATTTGTGGCTTACTCCCAGCTGCATACACAACTTGATAACACGCTGGGAGCGCAGGCGTCTCGCCTGCACAAAAAATTTGATAATAAGGTAAGCAATGGCAGTGTTTGGCTGATACCTGCAGAAATGCACACCCCAATATTGCAAAATGCCGTGCTACTTGTCCATGGGCAACACAACCAAGCAGCCCAAGCGTTTATGCGCTACCTACAATCCGAGAACGCTCACGCCATTATCAAGCGTTATGGCTATCGTTTACCCGTCAACCAAGAGTTACCAGAACAGACAAAGCAAGAGTCACAGCAAACACAGGAAAAGGACACTTCCGAAGCAATCTTAGAGCTAACTTCCGAGACAAGTACAGATACAGATTAACCATCCCCTCATCAGTAGAGCCAAAACAGAAAAGCGTATACAATGCCGCGACTTACACGGTAGCCGTTCGGCACACCGACAAGTTACACACAAAAACCGCCCGTAGCTCAGCTGGATAGAGCGCTGCCCTCCGGAGGCAGAGGTCGCAGATTC
>JARGOI010000477.1 GCA_029212275.1 Thalassolituus sp. | reverse complement strand
AGATCTACAAGTACTTGAACTTCGACAAGATGGACGAGTACACCAAGAAAGCGGCCACGGCCATGATTGCTTCTGATAAGTAATCTTTCTTGAAATAAAAAACCGGCCATCGTGCCGGTTTTTTTTGCCTATAATTTTTATTTGGCCTGTTATGTTTTTGTTCAATATTATTATTTGAATGAGATGATTTTGTTTATGGATACTTTGTTTGCGCTATTTTTTAGCAAGGATAGACTTGCTACTTAACTCTAAAATCTATAAAACAATATTTTATTATCAGCCGTTATCAATTCAAGATAAGAAATATAACCTTGGCGCCTAATGAAACATCTAATGACTTACCTAGTAATGCTAGGCCTTTTTCTTTGCAGCCCGAATGGCCTAGCGAAAACTTGTCAATACGAAGTAAATAGCGACAGTCTTTCTGCCAAAAAAGGTTACCGCGAGGGTGTCTTCTTTTATCCCTGTGAGTCCAACGCTTCACTTCCAGCAATATCTCTCAGTGGCGGTTATAACAATACTTATCGTAATTTACAGTGGATGGCCGAAGCACTCGCCGCTGCTAATTATATTGTGTTAGCAGTGACACCCATCGATATTAATGGCAATGTCGAGCAATGGACCACTGCACATCTCGCCGCTCAAAATACCTTTCTCGCAGTTAATAGAGCTCCTGAACACACGTTATTCCAGCGCATCGATGAGCAATCGCGTGGTATGGCCGGGTTCTCTATGGGCGGCGGCGGGGTATTGCAGGCAGGTTCTGCATTAGGTAACCAAGTTAAGGCGATTGCCGCTTTTGCGCCCTTCTTATTAGCTGAGGATCGTCCTAACATTGCAGTGAGTGCGCCAACCCTAATTATTGCTGGAAATAGGGACTTACTGGTCACTAATGAATCGGTCAATGAGATTGAAACGCAGCTTAAAAAGAATGCTTCCGACTACGCTGTTGCTGTGGTGAACAACGGACGCCATCAAGATTGGTATCGGGCTGAATTTACAAAAAAACACGACTCATTTATTCATCTGACATTGGCATGGTTTAATTTGCATCTGAAAGGCATAGCCAATAGCGCTGACATTTTAATGACAGAGGCGAATACGATGAATAAGCCTGAATCCTTTTACCAAAGTTTTGTTCTAAAATTTACGCCTACTGCAACTTCAAGTAACGAGTAATTATCTTGAAAACTACTAAAGAAACAGCGTATCACTCGCAGTATTCGCTGCTAAAAAATCGTCGTTTTGCCCCCTTTTTCTTCACACAATATTTCGGCGCGTTTAACGACAATATATTCAAAAACTCGTTATTGGCAATGATCACCTATGGGTTATTAAGCAGTAACATGAACTTAGGCCAAATAAACAATATTGGTGCCATGTTGTTTATTTTACCCTTCTTCTTGTTTTCCGCCATTGGCGGACAACTGGCGGATAAATTCGATAAGAAGCTTGTTATCCAGCGCATCAAACTCGCTGAAATTGTCATCATGTTGTTAGCCGCCGTGTGCTTTTATTTTAGCAATACTTGGGGGTTATTGTGCGTGCTTTTCCTTATGGGAACGCAATCCGCTGTGTTTGGACCGGCCAAGTACAGCATCATACCGCAGCATTTGACCGCTAAAGAATTGATTGGCGGTAATGCATTAGTAGAGACTGGCACCTTCTTAGCGATTCTTACCGGTACAATTTGTGCGGGTCTGATCAGTAGTCAAAACAATGCGCTGATAATAGCCGCAGTTGCTGTGATTACCTTTTCTATTTTGGGATACCTCTCTAGTCTTTTCATCCCAAAAGCCCCAGCGGCAAGCCCCAATGTTAAACTCAATCTTAATCCGATCACCGCTACCCGCGACGCGATAAAGATAACTTGGCACAGTAAAATATTATTAGCCTGTACCTTGGCTATTTCTTGGTTTTGGTTTATGGGCGCGGCGTATTTAACTCAGATATTTGCCTTCACACGAGATTACATAGGTGGCGATCAGTCAGTCGTGACGTTATTACTCGCCACCTTTTCTATCGGTATTGCTGCGGGATCACTGATGTGTGAGAAGTTATCAAAGCACATAGCCAGTAATGGTTTGGTGATTTACGGTTCGCTCGGGTTGACTCTGGCCGGACTGGATTTGGTTTTTTTCCCAGTTGTAGAACGACCCACCGCTGCCTTATTTCAACTAAGTGACTTTTTACAGGCATGGCAGCACTGGAAAATATTATCTGACTTCTTTTTTATTGGTGTGTCAGGTGGACTTTACATTGTGCCCTTGTATGCACTAGCGCAACGAATTGTTGATCCCAAGCATATTTCACGAGCGATATC
>JARGOI010000476.1 GCA_029212275.1 Thalassolituus sp. | reverse complement strand
GAGCAATGGAAATTATTGCCGAACTAGAATGCCAACCACGCGATTCTTATTGTGGCTCTTTTGGTTTCTTCGATGACTCTGGAAATTGTGAATTTAACATTTTGATTCGCACCATCAGTGCATATCAAGATCGCGCTGTCTGCTGGGGTGGCGGTGGAATTGTTATCGACAGTCTCGCAGAAGATGAATACCAAGAAATTTTTAATAAAGTACAGATGATCATGGACACCCCTCTGTAAGCGGTGGCCAAGAAAGTACAAAGTACTCGTGCAAAAAAAACCGAGCAGTGGGCTCGGTTTAAAGCGTTACAGTAATCACGAGTACGGCTGAATTATTTGCAAACGCCCTCGCTTTGTTAATATATTATCACACACAAAAATCAAGAATAACCGATACCCCCCCTATTTCCTGCTGGAGTTTATAGGGTCAAGTCGCGATTACTGGCTTTAATAAATTCTTGTTTTAAATCTGCATAAGTGTGTACTGCTGGAAACTGTGGAAATTCGTCAATCACATTTTGCGGCGCATGGAACAAAATACCCGCATCGGCCTCGGCCAGCATGGTTGTGTCATTGTAGGAATCGCCAGCGGCAATTGTACGATAATAGATAGTTTGCAAAGCTCGAATTGACTGACGCTTTGGATCAGCTTGACGCAACTTATAGTCCACTACTCGGCCCGTATCATCGGTCACTAAACGGTGACAAAACAACGTAGGGAAACCCAGTTGGCGCATCAATGGCTGTGAAAACTCATAAAAAGTGTCCGATAAAATGATCACTTGAAAGCGCTCACGTAACCAGTCAACAAACTCTGCAGCGCCGTCGAGTGGTTTAAGGGTGGCTATTACTTCTTGAATATCTTGTAGTTTAAACCCGTGCTCATCTAACAAACGTAAACGCTGTTTCATTAATACGTCGTAATCTGGAATGTCACGCGTCGTTGCTTTAAGTGCATCGATACCGGTTTTATTCGCAAATTCAATCCAGATTTCTGGTACCAAGACCCCTTCAAGGTCGAGACAAGCAATTTCCATGAGTACTCCACGTGTCTGTAGGATTAAGAAAGTTTAGATAAATAACGGCGTGTACTCTAGCTTTATAGATTAGTAAAAACAACTAACACGCGACAAAACCAACAGTCACGACAGACATAAGAAAGAATGAGTTCTTTTGGCATAAGGTCTCAGCCACTCAGCATTCACATTCGATTTAATAAGTAAGAAGCAAAGATCTGCATGTATTTCATATACCTTTTGAGGCAATTAATATAATTTTTTATTCTATTTTGAAATATACGGCGCATACTAATATGTCACGCATATTGATTTACCTTGGCCAAATTTATGACAAATATCCAGACAGACCTATCCATCATCAGAACCTTGAACCAACAGTTCACTGATCAGCGACCAAAAGACATCATACGTTACGCTATCGAGCAGCATGGCCAAGTTGGTGTTTCTTTTAGTGGTGCAGCAGATGTGGTATTGGTCGATATGGCCGTTAAGCTCGATAAAAACATTGATATTTTCACGCTTGATACCGGTCGCTTGCATCCTGAGACATACGAATTTATCGACCGAGTCGCTAAGCATTATCAAATAAAAATTGATGTTCGATCACCAGAACCAGCCCCTCTACAAGTCCTCGTAAAAGAAAAAGGATTATTCAGTTTTTATCAAGATGGACATGATGAATGTTGTGGTATTCGTAAAATTCAACCTTTGAGGCAAAAATTGAGCACACTGAATGCTTGGATCACTGGTCAACGACGTGATCAGAGCCCGACTCGCAATGATGTAAACCATTTAGAGTTGGATCAGACTTTTAACGGCATTGAAGGCGATTTATATAAATTCAATCCTCTTGCCAGCTGGAGTTCTGCGCAAGTATGGGAATACATTCGCATGTTCGATGTCCCCTTCAATGTCTTACATGAGCGCGGATTCAAAAGCATCGGCTGCCAGCCCTGCACACGTGCGGTTCAGCCCAATCAGCACGAACGCGAGGGCCGATGGTGGTGGGAAGAAGCCACCAAGAAAGAATGTGGCTTGCATGCGAGTAATATCAAATCTTTATAGCTTTCTATTCACATTTAAAGATTGGGCAAGGAGATGTCTTTAAACAAGGCATCTAAGTCTTGTCGATGACTGCACAGTGCCGCTTGTTCTACTCTTTCCTTAGTGAGGTGCGGCGCAAACGCTTGAATAAAATCAAACATATAGCCGCGCAAGAAGGTACCTTTCCTAAAACCAATACTGGTGATACTCGGGGCAAATAAATGCCCTGCATCAATGGCCACTAAATCTTCGTCGTCTTTATCGA
>JARGOI010000475.1 GCA_029212275.1 Thalassolituus sp. | reverse complement strand
ACTTTACTTTTAGTGCCTTCGGAACCGGAATCGATATCATCTAAAAATCGGTTTGGTATGATTTGACTTAACATGATTTCGCCTTTTACTTATCCCAAACCAAGACATCAATCGGTGTCGGATTGTATGCATTACAAGGATTGTTTAATTGTGGGCAGTTAGAAATAAGCACAAGAATATTCATTTTTGCGGTTAATTCGACATACTTGCCTGCATCAGAAATACCATCAGCAAAGGTTAATCCGCCTTCTGGAGTGACCGGAACATTCATAAAGAAATTAATGTTATGCGTAATATCCGCTTTGCTCAGGCCGTATTCTTCGTTCTCATTAATGGCCAACATCCAACTATCACGACAAGCGTGCATGCATTTCTTTTCTAGGGAGTAGCGCACAGTATTAGATTCGGTGGCGCAGGCACCGCCTAAGGTATCGTGACGACCACAGGTATCGGCAACAATCTCTAGCATAGGATTATTTTCATTCGACATAAGCATCGAACCAGCACTGAGATAGACGTTATTTTGATGACGAATGGTGTCGGTAGCGCTGTAGCGTTCTGAAACATCGTCAGCATTGTAGAATAAGGTGTCGGCTGCTTGGTTGCCTTCTAAATCTAATATTCGCAGAGTTTGTCCAGCACTGATTTTATGTAAAAAATAATCACCCGCCATTACCGTTTCACGAAAAATGGCATCATTTTCTAGGAGGAGGCTTTCTTTGATCATGATTTTTCCCCTGCAGTCGATGTAAGGTTAATGCTGTCGCTACTCATAAATTGATAAAGCGCATTATTTTTAAAACCACGCTGATTTTCTTCACAAGCATTTAAACACTCATCGTCTCTACTGACAGGCTTGGCTTGTGCAATTTGATAGTGGACAGGGCGAACAGGATATTCCTCTGCATTATTAAGCGGATGAGGGCAGGTATGCATGATCACGAGAGTGTCCATTTCAAAGCGCAAAGTCACACTGCTGCCTGCTTGAGAGGTTTTGTCGTTGTAAATCATGTCACCACACTCATCGGTTTCTACACGGCTAAAAAAATTCAAATTTGCCGCTAAATCTTTGCGTGTGAGTCCATATTTCGCCAGTTCAACTAAAAAGCTGTCGTAGCCATTTTGAGTCCAGCCGTTCAAAGATTCTTGATAGGTTTTAAGTGACCATTTTTGTTCTAATAACGATTTATTAATATTGCCGCAGACGGAGTCGTGCCAACCAAAATTGTCTTCAACAATGGATGCAAAGATCCGACCCATATCCGAGTAAAGACAATGACCTTGTGTCAGTTTAAACGTGTGCTGACATTTTAAAGTGTCGGGCGCGTTGTATTTTTCTAACAGGTTTTCTGGATTAAACATCAACATGGCTAAGTTAGCGCCGCCATTTAAGTCTGTCAGTGTGAGTAGCGTGCCTTTTTTAAGTCGCATAGACCAATGACAGCCACCTCCTAGCGTATCTTCATAAATAGGGTGACCAATCTGAAAATCAGACATGACAATCTCCTTTGGTTGATGGCAGGGAAGTAACCAGCAGATACATATGCTGATACTGACGACACTGAAATGTTCGATAAAATGATTTAAAAGTGGGCATGATTTCCTCACAAATTCACGGATTCATAAACGTAAAATTAATCACGCTTTCTGATCTCCCGGGCTTTTATCCCGCCGTGTAACCTGCCAGTACGCCGCTAGAGGTCGGTCACTCTCGGTCCAGTCACTGACAAACAGTCGGAACCCTAGTGCCCTTATTGAATGACTCTTTACGTGCGTATTCACTCATAAATTCCAATGAAAGAATCTATAAAAAATAGCAACTCTGAGTCTAAAAACGTAAAACGCGTATCATTATTAGCACCAATACAACTAAAAATCAAAGCGAAAGCTATGCCAGAATGACACTCATTGTTGATACTTTGCGTGATAGCCCTCTGACATGTTCCCTTTCTGCTAACTTAACGACTTTGCGCGCCACCAAGGCTCGCAATAGAAATAGCGATTTTGAAATATCTTGGTGCGCTGTGTTCAATTGGTGCACTTCAAAATGACATTCTTCTGTTTTTTGGGGCACATAGACACTAAGCAGAGCAGTAAAAATTAATTTCAAAAACGGATTTATGCCAAGTTTTTATTCCTAAAGACAGAGCGAACATACTTATTAACTCACTGATTTATATAGATAACTGGCAAAATAGTTGAAGCTCTTCAGGTTCGAATTGAACACTCCCATCGTATTCCTACTACAAGAAATGGCACGTTCGATGCAAAATCAGTATTACTAACTTTCATTTTCGTAATACCCGGAGATAAACGATGGCGATTAAAA
>JARGOI010000474.1 GCA_029212275.1 Thalassolituus sp. | reverse complement strand
CGTGGTCAACGTGACCGATAGTACCCACGTTTACGTGGGGTTTTGTGCGTTCAAATGCTGCCTTTGCCATGACTAAAGTCTCTCTGTCAGTGGGTGGAAGTGTATATTTCAAATACGCAAAAAGGCAGACCAATGGCCTACCTTTTTAAATTCAGGAAACTCAACAACTTAGATGAGACTTCCAAATTTGGTGCTAATACCCAGAGTCGAACTGGGGACCTCATCCTTACCAAGGATGCGCTCTACCGACTGAGCTATATCAGCGAAAATTTGGAGCGGGTAGCGGGAATCGAACCCGCATCATCAGCTTGGAAGGCTGAGGTTCTACCATTGAACTATACCCGCGTAACGGGCAAAACCCGCTTTTAACTAAAACAGGTCCGCTCAACTGCTAGCATTCCTGCTTGCTCCAGCGATTGTTAAAACAGTCGCTTGAATTGTGGTGGTGGGAGCTGGATTCGAACCAGCGAAGCTTTCGCGTCAGATTTACAGTCTGATCCCTTTGGCCGCTCGGGAACCCCACCAAAGTGGCGCGTATTATCAGAATCAGAGGCACCTCTGTCAACCTTTTTTCTTATTTATTATCGACTTAGGTAGCGCTATGAATTTTTGGTTATTTATTCACCAAGGATGATTGTTTTGCTCGATAAACTCATGGTTGGTCAAGAACAACGGATTAATTGCCAACTCACACTCGAGTTACCGGCCTTCAGAGCATCTCGCGTACTTTGATCGAGTCGCATAGTTTCAACGACCTCCACCCAGTATTCGGTCTTACTGTCTTCAATCGCACGAACTTCCGGCGTAAGCCCTAAGCCACGCGCTTTATCAAACACAACATCGGCCGATTCTTTGACACGAAACCATCCTAAAGAAATACCGTTTTCTAATTCACCCTGCGTAATGACATAGCTGTCCATACCGGCTTGTTGTAGCTGTCGTAAAATATCTTGAGCATTAGTACGATCATCTAAAGGCGGTATGTGTACCCAGTATTCAACTTTATCACTGCGTTTCGTTTTGATCGGCTTCACAATACTGGTCATACGTCGCGCGGTAATTTTTTCTTGCATCACTCCAGAGTCTATCGAAGTAATATAAGGACCAATGGCATAGCACATTTCCGTAGATGCTTTATTTACTATGGCTTTAGCTTCCGTTGGAACATTGATAGGCACCATGTTGGGTGCTTGTGATTTTCTTTGTACCAGTGGAGCGGCTGCCTTTTGTGCATTTTGACCGCGTTGGAATTCCTCAATAAGTACCAACGCTGGAACGTTACTGCGATTTGAAGCGCTGTTCACGACGGTTTCGGTTGCAGTATCAGGTTGCAACAAGAAATATCCAGCGACGGCTAAGTTAATCAATATCAGACTGTAAACAATCCAGCGCATAGCGACTCCAATCCGTCAAAAATCAAATCTGAACAAGGGGTGATGGACACGAATGGTGATAAAAGCTGAGCATCGCCACCCGTCAGTAATAATTGGTAGTCAGGGTACTCGTCCCGCATCGATTGCACCAGCAGCCGCAATTGTTTTAGAGTTCCAGCATCGACACAGCTCACGGTATTTTGCCCAAGGTTTGAGTCATGCAGAATCTGCCTTTCGTCAGCATAAGGCCGTACCCGTTGTGTGCCTTGAAACAGCGCCTGTCTTGCCATGGTAAGACCCGGAACGATATAGCCTCCGAGATGTTGATCGCACTCATCGACCACATCCACGGTCATGGCCGTGCCCGCATCCACCAGCACCAGTCCTCCGGTAGAATAATGCTGGCGCGCGCCCAACATTCCCAGCCAACGGTCGATGCCCAAACGTGAGGGATCGGCATAGCAGTGTTTGATTTTGCCTAACTTTGCAGGGGTTTTGTCTAACCATTTAAGTGTCTGACCAAAACGTTGCAGTAACTGCTGATGCAATTCTGGTCGATGCGACACGCATGAGACAACCACTTGGCTGGCGTCTGGCCATTGCATACTATGAACATCATCATGTTCTAACACGCCGTAATGCAATTGTTCTGGAGTACCTGCGGACATTGTCCGTAAACGCCATTTAATGCGTGTATTCCCAACATCAATCAGCAGCACGGACACTGAGTTCTCCTGCGGTAATCACTTCGATTCCATGGTCGGTGCGTAACATCAACTCCCCTTTTCTGTTCACGCCATGCACACGGCCTTCAATACGGTGATTGGGAGAGCTGATCACCACGTCTTTCTCTTGGTAGATATCGCGCTCGCACCAATATTGTTGAAAGGGAGTAAACCCTTGTTTTTGAAACAAATCGACATGGATAAGCAGTTCATCCAATAAAATAGCGGCCACGTCATTACGAGA
>JARGOI010000031.1:4022-13160 GCA_029212275.1 Thalassolituus sp. | reverse complement strand
GGACTTCTTGATAACGAACGCTGTTTTTGGTTTCTTTCTCGTATTCGAATTTTACAACTTTCTTGGACATGAAATTTCTCGAAGATTTTTAGATTTGAGGTAATGCAGTTTGAAGACAATTTTCCTCATTAGCTAAGCTTACTTGATTGCGGCCATTATTTTTGGATTGGTATAAAGCGGCATCACTTTTCGCTAACAGGCTTTCTGGAGCTATATAAGAAGTCGGAACTAGACTTGCAATCCCAAAGCTAGAGGTAACTCTAAAGGTTTTACCATCATTCGATATAATCATGCTAGCAATTTTTTTGCGAATAGATTCCGCAATAACGTAAGCTTCCTCTTGAGTTGTGTCTGATAAAGCGATCACAAACTCCTCCCCACCATATCGACATAAAACACCTCGCGGATGCCTTACCGTTTCACGCATAATATTCGCTAGCTTCACCAAGCAATAGTCACCACTGAGATGACCATAATCATCATTAATACGTTTAAAGTGGTCAACATCTAACATGATAACGCTGATTGGCGTTTGGGCATCAATAGCGTCACTCCACATTTGAGGATAAATGTCATTGAAGTAACGACGGTTAGGGATCTTAGTTAATGCATCATTAATGGAGAGTTCGACCAGTGATTTATTTTCGTGTTCGAGCTGCCCAAGTATGTTCGATAAATCGCGAGTTCGTTGTTTAACCTGCAGTTCTAGTTCAGCTTTTGCTTTGATTTGAGTCTCTAAAAAATGTTCTTGGGTTTGGCGTAAGTCGCGTTCTTTTTTGTTAAGCTGCTCCAGTGCATCTAAGCGTTCTTTGCGATCTTGTGCGGCGCGATATGCCATCATTAAAGAGAAAACAGCTATTTCGAATAAAGAGCCAATATGCCAACCATAACTGGTAAATAAATTCACAGGTACTAAGTTCCAGACCTTCATTCCATAGATCAAGGAACCAGTAACACCCACGCCCCAAGCTAATAGATATGATTTAACACCAGGATGCCCTAGGCGCAGATAATTAATCGCGACGAAGCCATAAAAAGTACCAACCAAAACAGCTGCAAACGTGGACAGTGTGATTGCATAAAAATAAGGCAATATAAAACAGAGTATAAGGCTAACTAGCATAATACCTGTTAGAACTTGCGACAAACGATAAGCTTTCGGTGCTAGTGTTTTAAGTCTTAAGTACGATGCGCCAAATACCGAGAAAATTGCTATAGAAGTACTAACAATATAAGCAATAATATCTCGATTAAAGAATAAAGAATCTATGCCGAATATCGTATTTGGGAACCCCTCTAATACGAAAAAAAACAATAAACTATTACTAATGACGAATAAACTGTAAAACAGATGCGCCCGTTCTCTTAACAATAATGTCATGAATACGGCAAAGAGAATGTTAGCGATTGTAAGTCCAAAATAGAGCGCAAAACCAACAGAATACTTGAACGCTGTGTTTTCTAGATTCGATAGCGTAGTTAAGAAAATTGGTACTGCAATTGAGTCATCACTTTCAATACTGAGGTAATACGTTTCTGATGAGTGCGCCTTTATTACCAAAGGCATGATGAAATACGGCGCAGGAACAACCATTGCCTGATTGTTTCTGCCTGCCAGCATACGTCCCAATGTATATATAGGCGTCGTAGATTTATCGTTGTAGAGCCTAAGGGTGTCGAGCAAGGGATAGCGTACGTTGAGGATGCGCTCAATGTCTTGATCAGATGCATTGTTGACTTCAAACCTAAGCCAGATCCTTTTTTGCGTGTAGCCGAAGTTAAGTGCGTCATGTTTACCGGGCGTAAAGTCACCATTACGAACCTCATCACTTAGCACAACATCGTTTGATGCGTCATTGGTACGCTGTAAACGAACACTTTCAACATACTGTCCAATCGGTAAATTTTCACTAATCCTTTCAAGATCAATGACTTCCAAAGCAAAGCTCGCAGTCGATAGCATCCATAAAAACAATAAGGTAACGAAATAGCGCATTACAGTTCCTGTAGCTCGCTGATGGCATGCCTGAAGTTATTTTAAACTCAGTGTAGTACAAATTCGGAAGTGTACAGGAGATGTGGGACTTATCTTCTGTGCCGGTTGTGTATATTACGATGCACATTTCAAGGATACATTGTTTACTTTTAATTATTGAGCCAGCGAAATAAAGCTTCGCCAGCTCTATATCTATCTATGGAAAACAGATTCCTACCCCCCACATGTTTTTTATAAGCTAAAATTAATTCTTGATTCCTCGACATTATTCCAATAGTAAATTTTTACTGAGACCTGATCACTAGACGGCGTGGAGAAGTTATAGGTTTTTTTATCATCCCAGCGACTCCAGTTAGTTGATTTTATAATATTTCCTCCATCGACTATCTCTACTTTCTCAATAGCCGGTATGTCACCTTTTATTGTAATACCAAATTGTTGACTGCTTGGGCTAAAAATATTTTGTAATGATGTTGAAAGAAAATTGGAAAATAACTGAGCAATATTATCCTCGGAAACATCATGCTTGCTGAGTGCCGCATCAATTTCTTCTTTTGATGGTTTTTTAGAAAGTGTTTTTAGCTCCCCTAGTGCTAGTGAAAGGCGTTTCAACTCGTCTTCAGTTAGGTTCTGATTTTCGAAATGTCCTTTAATGTCTAAATCACTTACTGTCGTGCCTTTAATATAAAAATTATCAAGCATAAAGCTATCATAATTTTTAGGATCAAATACAGCAGATTGAACTTCCAGCAATTTATCGCTCTTTAGTGCGTTAAAATAACCAGAAAGTTTTAAATGGTCAGTAACTGAATAGTAACCAGATTTAGCCTTCAATTTCCAAGTAAGAAAGGTTCCATCGTCACTAATTTTCGGAAATGAATCCAATTCAATGTTGGGTTCACTTTTCCGATTGGTAGAGACATCTTGATTATTAACTTCATAGGCTGTAATTACTAAAGAATCAGGTGATATTCCTATAAAATCGTTTCCTTCAGTATAAAAAACAAACTGAGATTCTTTTATAAAACAGCTAAAATCTTCAACCGCATCAGGTATTTCTTCTGGACACACAGAGACGGAGGAGATACGAGTTACAGATCCGTCAGGGTTTACTGTGTATTTCTGTGCGTTGGTTTGCGAATTGGTTTCGGCTACAGGTTTGTTATTATTAGTATGCGGTTGCATTGATTGAACGTTTTCGTCTTTTTTATCAAAGCAGGCCGTGATTGTTATGCTGAGTAAAAATATTAATAGTATTTTCATTTATCTATTCCTTTAGTGGGATGTCCTTAGTCTACTGAATATATTGCTAATTAAGAATGAACGATACCAAATTTAGACGCTAAAGAAAGCAGAATATTCAAAAAAATTACAACGATTATTGCTTAAAACACATTCACCATTAGTCGTAAATTTAAACACTGACAATTTTTCCACCCCAAAATATGTTCTGAAATACTTTATTGTCATAATCGAAGCAAACACTCCATTGATCTTCTTTGATAATGGTTTCTTAAATTATCAATCCTTGGCTATGAACTGATATGAGTCAATATCTCAGTAGTTTTTACACTGACCCAGAATATTCAGATCTCATTCATCAGCAGTCTTTTGTTGGGTTACGCGCTTCGCGCTAACCACAACCTACAAACAGCTAACTACCAATAGTAAACAACGCGATTGTAGGTCTGTTTATATTTTCGTTGTCCACAAAAAAGTGCACCGAAGTGCGCTATTCACAATCATGATCGCGGCAATTCTTCCCCTACCAATCAACACTGCCAATATCTCTCGATGCTGACAGCACTCTGACCAATTCAAGCACATCTGGTTTAATTCGATAAAAGAGGATGTAATTTTCAAATGGGAAGCTTTTAATATCTTTAGATAAATGAGGTCGGTCCCCCCCCATTAAAGGTGTTGCTGCAATCAATAATGCCGCGTCATTTAATCGGTCAAGCAACCGATCTGCATTGATGGGCTGGTCTTCAGCAACATAGAGCCAAATATCAATAAGATCGGCCTCAGCCTTAGGCGCCTTAACTAGCCGAAGCATTAGGTTCTACTTGCTTTTACAGCCCTAGCTTTCGCCTTGATTTCTTCCATATCTAAAGGTGTTCCTTGGCCTTTATCAAGCTCATTGATGCCTTCTTGGAGGTCTCGTCTCAGTGCAGCTAACTTCATTTCCTTTAGCGCGTCACGTTCCTCTAGCAAACGAAGCGCTTCACGCATAACTTCGCTCACAGAGTTGTACATTCCGGCCGCTACCTTTTGTTTAACGTATTCTTCTAGGTGAGGTGTAAGCGAAACATTCATAATCTTGGCCTGCTTTTTAATACTAGAAAACAATAAGAATAGCAATTTTTAACAATTATTAGCAATCTTTGTTATTATTTACCAGACCCAATCAATCTTCCGCCCACAAAAAAGCGCACCGAAGTGCGCTTTCATAATCGAAGATCTATAGGATTGTAATTGCGTCACGAGCGCAACTTAGGCAGCGCAGTAGCAATTTTTAAGACCGTGGCGAGCGTTGATGAGACAAGGCAAAATTTATTGGGGAGCGGAGTGTACAAGTAGTACATGAGGCAGATTTTTGCTCCTGCAAAATCTGCATTTCCCGGGGCGCCGGTCCGAGCCATCCGTGGCAGTCACATTCACCAAAAATTTTAACGCTGTATCATCGAGCGCAGTATCAATTAAAGATTGTAATTGCGTCACGAGCGCAGCTTAGGCAAGGCGAAAATGACTGAAGAAGCGGAGTGTATTAGTTATACATGAGCATTCTGAAGTCATTTTCAACACAGCATAAGCAAGCGCAGTAGCAATTACTGCCCTTTAATCTCTTTCAAACCATTGTATGGAGCCTTAGCACCTAACTGCTCTTCAATGCGCAACAAGCGGTTGTACTTAGCAACACGGTCTGAGCGGCACAGTGAGCCAGTCTTGATTTGGCCTGCACAGGTACCAACGGCTAGGTCGGCAATGGTGGTGTCTTCTGTTTCGCCAGAACGGTGAGAGATGACCGCGGTGTAGCCTGCGTCTTTCGCCATTTTGATGGCTTCTAACGTTTCGGTTAGAGAGCCAATCTGGTTGAATTTGATGAGGATCGAGTTGGCGATGTGCTTTTCAATACCTTCGGCCAAAATTTTGGTGTTGGTAACAAACAAGTCGTCGCCAACCAGTTGTACTTTAGCGCCCAGTTTTTCGGTTTGGTATTTCCAACCAGCCCAGTCAGATTCGTCTTGGCCGTCTTCGATAGAGACGATTGGGTAGGTTTCGCACAGGTCGTAGAGGTAGTCAGAAAACTCTTCGGCGCTGAATACTTTGCCTTCGCCTTTGAGATCGTATTTGCCGTTTTTGTAAAACTCTGACGACGCGCAATCCAACGCAAGGGTGATGTCTTTGCCCAGTTCGTAACCAGCGTCTGCTACTGCCGTTTTGATCGCGGCTAGTGCATCGGCGTTGGAGGCTAGGTTTGGAGCAAAACCACCTTCGTCACCAACAGCGGTGTTTAGGCCTTGGGCGCTAAGCACTTTTTTCAGGCTGTGGAAAATTTCCGCGCCAGCACGTAATGCTTCGGCGAAGTTAGGCACGCCTACTGGTTGCACCATAAATTCTTGAATATCGACGTTGTTATCGGCGTGTTCACCACCGTTGATAATGTTCATCATAGGGACTGGCATAGAATACTGGCCAGAGGTGCCATTAAGGTCGGCGATGTGTGCATATAACTCAACACCTTTGGCAATGGCAGCGGCTTTAGCAGCGGCTAACGATACCGCCAAGATGGCGTTGGCACCTAAGTTGGCTTTGTTTTCGGTGCCGTCGATTTCTAGCATTTTGTGGTCAAGGGCACGCTGATCGAGAGCGTCCATACCTAACAAGGCAGGCTTGATGATGTTGTTGATGTTGGCGACTGCTTTCAATACGCCTTTACCTAGGTAGCGGCTTTTATCGCCATCGCGCAGTTCTAGGGCTTCACGAGTACCAGTAGAGGCACCGGATGGCGCACAGGCGGTACCAAAAAATCCGCCTTCTAGAGTAACATCAGCTTCAACCGTTGGGTTGCCGCGCGAATCCAGCACTTCCCGTGCTTTAATGTCGATAATCTTTGCCATGTAGGTCTCCGGCCTTAAGTGTTAAAAGTAAGTTAAATTATTTGTTCGCAATCGCTGCGGCGATGAAGTCGGAAAATAGTCCGTGTCCATCACGTGGCGTCGAAGTAAATTCTGGGTGAAACTGACAACCTACAAACCAAGGATGGTCGGCCACTTCCACTACTTCTACTAATTCGCCATCAATAGAGCGACCCGCGATACGCAAGCCTGCGGCTTCGAGTTCGGGCACTAGCGATGAGTTTACCTCATAGCGATGACGATGACGTTCAACAATGATCTCTTTGCCATATGCTTTTGCCGTGTTCGATTCTGGCGTTAAGCGACATTCTTGACCGCCCAAGCGCATGGTGCCACCAAGGTCGGAGTTTTCGCTGCGCACTTCGGTATTGCCAGAAGCGTCTTTCCATTCGGTGATCAAACCAATCACGGGGTGTTCGGTTTTGTGAGTAAATTCGGTGGATTGCGCGTCTTTCCAGCCAACCACGTTACGGGCGAATTCGATCACCGCTACTTGCATACCTAAACATATGCCTAGGTACGGAATTTTGTTTTCGCGCGCGTATTGAACAGTGCGGATTTTGCCTTCAACGCCACGATTACCAAATCCACCGGGCACCAAAATGGCATCGACACCGGCTAAAATTTCGACGCCTTTGCGTTCAACATCTTCGGCATCAATATAGCGCACGTTTACTTTGGCGCGATGTTGAATACCGGCGTGGTCGATGGCTTCGATCAGAGACTTATAAGCGTCTAACAAATCCATGTATTTGCCGACCATGGCGATGGTCACTTCTTGCTCGGGATTCAATTTAGCATCGGTGACGGCATCCCACTCAGCTAAGCTTGCAGGCTTGCAAGACAAACCAAATTTCTCAACGATCAGATCGTCCAAACCGGCTTCGTGCAACTTACGCGGAATCATGTAAATGGTTTCGGCGTCTTCTAGCGGGATAACAGCACGCTCTTCGACGTTGGTGAACAATGCGATTTTACGCAGTGCGGAGGCGTCGATAGTGTGATCAGAACGACAAATCAAAATATCTGGCTGCAAACCAATGGTGCGCATTTCTTTAACAGAATGCTGCGTTGGCTTGGTTTTGGTTTCGCCTGCGGTGGCAATGTATGGCACTAAAGTAAGGTGCAAAGACAACGCACGCTTAGAGCCGAGTTCGACCTTCATTTGACGAACGGCTTCTAAGAAAGGCTGGGATTCGATGTCACCCACCGTACCGCCAATTTCGACCAGTGCGATGTCCGAGCCTTCGGCACCTTCAAACACACGGCGTTTAATTTCGTCGGTAATATGTGGGATCACTTGCACGGTACCGCCAAGGTAATCGCCACGACGTTCTTTGGCTAATACGTCGGTGTACACTCGGCCAGTGGTGAAGTTGTTGCGACGCGACATGGTGGTACGAATAAAACGCTCGTAGTGACCAAGGTCGAGATCGGTTTCTGCACCGTCATTGGTGACAAACACTTCGCCGTGTTGAAACGGACTCATGGTGCCGGGATCGACGTTGATGTAGGGGTCGAGCTTGAGCATAGTGACGTTGAGTCCACGGGCTTCCAAGATCGCAGCCAGAGATGCTGAAGCGATGCCTTTTCCCAATGAAGAAACAACACCACCCGTGACAAAGATAAAACGTGTCATAGAAGATCCGCGAGCAGAGATGAAAAAATCGTATTGGAGTGACCAGTCTCAGAATACGTACGCTTTTTTGCACTCTGAAACCCTCACTCAAGATGGGAGGGCAGGTTACCAGATTGCGCTCTTTGGGTAAATTAATTCAGCGCTTTTCTTCGCTTTTTACCTCTGTTAATCTCATGTTTTTCCTATCCTGATCAAACGAGTTTGTAATGTTTCAACTTTTGGCACTGCCTTTAAACGCAAAATGCTTACTTGGCGCCGCCCTTTTATGGTGGCTCGACGCATCTTGCGTGGCAGTCCAGAAGCGGTAATTTCTACCCTTCAGGCAACGGCTGCGATCATTTGCAGTCGTGCCGTTGTACTCCAACAAACACATCAGCATTTACTCGCAGCCTAATGTAAACCAACGCTTAATAGCAAAGGACTGAACGTCATGGCTGCGCCATCAGAACAAGAATCATCCGACAACGCTCGCTTAGGGCTAATACTGGCACTCAGCGCCGCCTTTTTGTTTTCGACAAAGCCAATCATTATCAAATGGCTCTACGAACAAGGCATGACCGCACTTCCTTTAATGTGGTTACGATTGATGCTGGCCATGCCTGTGTATGTTGTGGTCGGGTATTTCAGTTGGAAGCGGTTAGCGATTAAGCCAAGTCCGACTCAAATGATACAGGCCGCCGGTATTGGCTTGCTTGGCTACTACTTGGCCTCATATCTGGATTTACTGGGGTTGGAGCACGTCAGTGCACAACTTGAGCGCTTGATGCTGTATGCATATCCGACTCTTGTAGTCATATTGGGTGCGCAATTTTTCGGTCAGCCGTTTAAGCGTGCATTTATACCGGCGTTAGCACTGACCTACGTTGGCTTGCTGGTAATGTACGGGCACGATTTGAATAATGCCTCGCTGCTAACCGATGGCAGCAAGCACGCAGTGTCCGAAATCACCACCGGTACCTTGTTGATACTGGCCAGCGCCCTGTCGTTTTCGCTGTATATTTTGTTCAGTAAAAAAGCGATTGGCACTCTGGGCAGCTTACTCTTCACCAGCGTTGCCATGGCGTCGGCGTCGGTGGCGACTTTTATTCATTATGCGCTGATTCACGGAATCGTCATGCCGGAAATGAATACTGAACGTTGGGTCGGCACCGTGATCATGGCAATATTCGCTACGGTGGTGCCGTCATTTATGGTGAGCGAAGCGATAAAACGCATTGGTCCCGCAAAAACCAGCGTCAGCGGCACCATAGGCCCAGTCATGACCACCATTATGGCCGTGGTATTTTTAGGCGAACCCTTTGGATGGATGACCGTGGCTGGTATGGCGTTGGTTATGTTCGGGGTTTCGCGATTGCAGAAAACAT